>CAYIKX010000078.1:0-6052 GCA_964364025.1 uncultured Methanosarcinales archaeon | reverse complement strand
TGATAGAGTTGCTGAAGATTTGGGAATAAAAGTTGATAACTTATGCAGAGTTTACCTCCCAGTTCTGAAAAATTTTGGTGCATCTGGGCTTTTAAGGGATGACGTACAAATAAACGAACAAAACACTAAAATAGAGTACGTTCCTTTCAGAAATACTGTTCTGTTGGCTGTTGCATTAATGCGCGCAGAATTGGCAGGTGCAAAATATGTTGCCATAGGCGCAAACAACGACGATACTTTGGCACCAGACGGAACACCAGCTTACATAAAGGCTATAAATGAAGTTGTTCAAGCGATTGATGCACCCGCCCCTTCAGTAATAGCACCTCTTCTCGGATTCGGAGGAAAGCCTGAAATTGTGAGAACAGGAAAAGACCTTGGAGTTGATTTTTCACACACTTGGTCATGCCATGCTTATGTTCCTCCTCAAGAAGTTGGTCTGGATGCAAAAGCCTGCGGCACTTGCGGTAATTGCTCCACAAGGTATTCGGCTTTTGACAAACTTGGATTAAAAGACTCTGTGGGCTATAAGCAAATTCCAAAATTGAGAACCAAATGGGCAGGGCCACAGGAAAACTATGGACCTTTGAGAGCAGCTCTCGGATTAGGCAAATAGTTACATCTTTTTAAGCACAAGAATGAATCGGCATGAGCTTGTCCTTATCCCAAATTTTGATTTGAATTTCTTTTCAATTATCCGCAACCTACTAATATCTTTTTTTACATTGAATTTCGGGATTATTGGAGTATGTTCCAAGAGAAAAATCAAGTCTGGCACTTTATAAAATTCAGTTGAGTGATAGTGGTCTTTTACTAATACATTAAAGCCAACATCCTGAGCTTTTTTGATGTGATCAGTAATCAATTTCCCATGTGTTTTTCCGTAAGATTGACCTCTTCCGAATACGTCTTTGATATTTTGTTTATCCCTCTCGCCGACCTGCTGTGTTATCAACAGTCCGCCCTCTTTCAATACTCTGTGAGCCTCTTTGAAATTTATTGGGGCGTGCCTGCTTGTGATAAGATCAAAAGTTTTATTTTGATAAGGGATGCTATTATTGTCGCCAATTTTGAATTCTGCATTCTTTAGTTTCACATTTTGTTTTGCTTTTGTTATCATATATTTTGAATTATCTATCCCGCAAACTCTTTTGCAATTTTTTGCAAGTGGTATTATTTTCTCTCCACTCCCAGTTCCCAAGTCAAGGAAAGTACAATTCTTATTAATATATTTTTTAACAACTGCCACAAAATCCCACTTCTGATTCCTAACAGTGACTCGTTTATCCAATTTCGAGAAATCCCATCCGATTCTTTTGCCCACTGAATCGTAAAACTCCTTTTTGCCAGTCATAAATTAAAATAATCTTGTTATTATATAAATTTTTATCATTTGTTATTGGAAGCAACCTTTTTAATTGGTACTTTATTAACATCATGTAATGGTAGATGAAAGAGCCGTTAAGAGATTTTATGACCGGTTGGCAAGCACTTATGGCAGAACTCATGCTAATAGATTTTCCGATGAAATAATGGAATACTTTCTGTTTGATTCCCTGCCTCGAGGAAAATTAAGAATACTTGATGTTGGATGCGGGGTTGGGAGGTTTGCAGTTCCTTTGGCTAGGAGTGGACACGAAGTAGTTGGATTGGATTTATCAGCTAGAATGCTGCAACAAACAAGGAAGTCTGCACAAGGAGAAGACCTTGAAATTAAAACAGTGCAGGGCTCTGTAAGCAGCATGGCATCTCAACCTGATAGCTTCTATGATGTTGCCGTCGCCCTGAATCAGGTGTTGGATTTCGCTGCAGACTATAATACTGCACTTGATGAGCTTTCAAGAGTAGTGAAGGGAGAAGGGCTTTTGATAGGCTCTGTAAATAACAGGTTTGCTTATGCTGTAGCAGAAGACTTAATGTATGGACATTTAAGAAAATTTCTGCAATCAATGGCAACTGGAGACAGGTACATAAATTGGACAAAAAGGGGCAAGGGTCATGTGTCTCACGAATTTACTTTGGATGAGCTAGCCCACGCTCTAGATAAGCATAATTTTGAAGTGGTCAGAATTTTAGGAATCTTTAATTTACTTAATAAATATGGAGTGCCAAAATGGATACAAGATCCTAAGAAAAGGGAACAGTTTAAGCAATTTCAAATAGAATATGCGCAGAGACCAGAATACACCAATAATTCACAGGAGTTTTTCTTTGTTGGACGAAATCGGAAATCTACTTAGCTATCTTAATAAGAGAATTTTTCCCCGTTTTGAGAAAAAAATTTCTTGAAACAAAACGCGACATATTAACGATATTTTTCGCATAAAAATATCTTATGCCAGAATGTCAACCGGTCTTATTTCATATACTTTGATTTTTCTTTGCTCATTATCCAGCGTGTGAGACATCGAGTTTCGTATTCGTCAGGAGTATGTATGCTTTCATGTATGTCAACCATTCTTGCTGTTTGGCCTGTCAAATCAGCTCTTCTGCCCATGAAATTTTCTCCCAAATATGTAAATCCAAGAACACCGCCCATTAAAGTTTCTGGCAGAATGTTGAGCCACTTAAGAGGCACCCGATTAGTCATGTCTTCCCTGTCTTGGATATGCTTTTGCAGATAATGTCTTATTTGCTGCTTGTAAGTTATCATCAGTCTTTCTTCAGCATAATTATCCTCATAAGCTATAGTTACTTTGTATGGTACAACTCTATCTTTTATTTCTTTATTGTCTGTTGTTTCAGCTGAATAAACTTCTTTACCATCATTCTTTATTGTTAGCTTTAATTTTTCCTCTGCTTGATTTTCTTCATATTTTATTGAAATTGAATATTTATTCTTTGTTTCGCTTTCGCTTTTTTTCCGCCTTAAATTTAATGAATAAAACAAATTATTTGAATTTATCCTGATATTTTTTCTGACTTTTATATTTTCATTTAAATTATTTAATAATAAATTTTCCAATTCTTTTATATCATCAAAAGCAATTTTTGGTTTGGAATTTTGTATAAGAGTTTCAAGATTGTTCTCTTTATTATTTTTTTGAGTTAATTTTAAATTTATTTTTTTATCTATAAATGGAGCTGCATAATTAAATAATGCAGATAATAATTCCAGTTCTATTCTGTCAATAATCTTATTTTGATTAAATTTTTTTGTATTATCCATTTGCCTTATTAAAAACATTAATCGCTTCTTCAAGCAATCTTTCAGCCTCTTCTTTTTTATTAGAATCGCTTATTACCCTGAAAATATTTGATTCTGTCTTTGATGCCCTGAACCAAACAAAAGAATTTTTGCCGGCAATAGCCTTTAGCCCTCCTTTTATGCCTCCTGTTTCTTTTATTTCAAAGCCTTTTTTTGAATAATAATTTTTTATGAATTTTTTGATGCTGTCATGCATCGGGGAATTAAATTCTAATTTTTTCCTTAAGGTATGGTATTTTGGGAGTTCTTCTACAATATCATGCAATTTCTTTTCCTTCTTTGCTATTACTGACAAAATTTTCAATAATGCCAAGATTCCGTCCCTGCATTTTGAAGGCGGGATTATAGTTCCGCCGCTGGAGCCTTCTCCCCCAACAGCCGATTTTAATTTTTTCATCTCTTCAACAACATTTGTTTCCCCGACTTCCACTTCTTTTATTTTTGCTCCGAATTTCAATGCCACGTCTCTAACAAGATATGAAGTTGCATCATTAACGACAACAACTTGGTTTTCCGGATTTTTTAAATTAGACAAAATCTCATAAACGGCCAATGCAAGGATGTAATTTCCAGGCAAGAACTTGCCATTCCCCATTAAAATCCCAACTCTGTCGGCATCACAGTCGAACCCGGCAGCAAAATCAGCCTTGTTTTCGCCGATAATATTTTTTAAATAAACCAATGAGTCCTCTGTCGGCTCAATTTTTCTGTTGAATTCGCCATATTGCATGTTTATACCCGCAACTTCAACTCCAATTTGTTCAAGAATTTTTTTTGCAATTGCTCCGGTCCCGCCATTTGGGTCAAGGATAACTTTCTGCTTGGAATTCCTTATATTTTTGATATTATCATAGCCAATTGCATCCAAAACGAACTCGCTGTATTTTTTTGTTGTTTCAGCGTTTTTTTCAGCTACTCTCCTGTCTTGTATCTTGTGAAAGTTTTTCAGCGTTTTGGAGTTTTTAATAATGGGATTCATATCCTTTTCATTTAAAATAGCGCCATCCTGGCCTAAAAACTTGAATCCATTCCAATACGGCTCATTGTGCGAAGCTGTTACTATAATGCCGCCGTCTGCATTAAAATGCCTTACTGCAAATTCTATTGCCGCTGTTGGCGATATGCCAACATCAATGAAATTGCAATCCAGCAAGCTGATGATTGCATCGCTGAGCTTTATCCCAGACGGTCTTGTGTCCATTCCTATGACTATTGTAATATTATTTTTTTTTGTTTTATTCTTGAGAAATGAAGAGTATGCATTCGCATACCTGACTGCAGCACTATCTGTTAAATCCCTGCCGTAAATTCCCCTTATGCCTGAAAATGATTCTACTAAAGCCATATACCAATAAGTTATAAAATGGTATTTATATTTTTATGTTTAACATGCAGAATAATCAAAATCTTTTTATACATCCTACTTATAAAAATCCAAGAGCCAAAATGGATGACAATAGTTCGAGTTCAAATGCAAATATAGAGCTGGCAGGATTTAGGGATGTGGATAGTTCTTCGATGGACATACTTAAAAAAAATATTGGGCATCACGCGAAAAGGATATCAGAATTAGCCAAGAAGCTTGAAAAACTGCACATCACGCTGAAAAAAGTGCACGAAAGGGAAAAAGGCGAGAAATATGATATACGTGCAAAAGTTGTAGATAACGGGAAAGTATATGCATCGCATGCAATAGACAGAAACCTGTTTGTTGCAGTCGATAACGCTTTGAAAAAGCTGGCAAACGAATTGGATTAAGAAGCAAATAGGAATTAAGCCTGCTGCTGCTCCTCAGCCTTGTTCATTTTCTGCTTTAGGCTTATTATCTGAATCAATTTTAAGGCATTTACCTCTTGCTTAAGCTCTTCAATCTGGTCCTTAAGCTCGTAAATTAATTCGTAATTATGCTGTATATTTTCTGTATTTTCGCTTACAACTTCAGGCAGCTCGTTGAATTCGGTAAATTCTCTTCTAATCTGCTTTATCCAAGAGTCCACATTGTCCCTGAAAATTTCAAGTTCCGGTTCCATTTACAGACCTCAAAATCTCAAAAAAGAGGCTATCTTCAAAGGCTTCAAGCTGAACGCACGAAGCGTTCTCGCGAGCAAAACGATTGTTTCTTTGCCTTCCAAGCTGCAAGAGTGAATCCTGCATTTACCTCTTTTTTGAACACCAGTATATTTTTTTGTATATATAATATACTGGTATACCTTTTCGTATATTACTTATTTATATACCTTTCGGTTTTAATATATTCTGCAGAATATAAGTCTTAAAATACAAAGGTTTTAAGTACTAATTTTACATTCAATTACCCTATGCCGCTTAAAATGGAGCAAATAATCAGTCTGGGAATCTTATTGATGGTTATAGGCTTTATTATAGTCTTTTTCGGCGTTTTAAAAGGCTCGAAAGAAGCAAGCTCAAAAACAAAGATTGCATTTGGCGGCTTTATAGGGCCAATACCATTTGGCTTTGGCAATGATAAGAATTTAGTATGGTTTGCTGCAATACTTTCTTTAGTTTTGTTTTTAATATGGGTGGCTTTCAGTTTTAGGTTTTGGAAATAGAAAGCTTATTTTTCCTTATCGTACTGCCCCTTGACCTTATGCTTGTCAGATGTCAGAATTTCGTTATATAATTTCTCGTACTCTGCCTGGTAGGGATTTTTTTGAAAGAAAAGCCTGTAAAGAATGTACAATCCGGCAAAAACATAAACGCTTATTAAAATTGTTCTGCTTATTTCCATCCCAACCAGTTAATAATATTCAAATATTTAAATGTTGTTGTTTTGTTAAGTCAAGTCATTAAGTATACATTTTATATAATTCAAATGGGCTCAAA
>CAYIKX010000077.1:0-6080 GCA_964364025.1 uncultured Methanosarcinales archaeon | reverse complement strand
TAAGAAGCCTGTCAAGCTCGCTTAAATCTTCGCCAACAAGCTTATTGGACTTCATCTTTAACAGGATAGCTGCTGCAAGCAGGACCTTGCCAGAAACCCTGAAATCATGCTCTTTAAGAGTTCTGAGCATTTTCATGTATTTCTGCGTCAAAATGCTTACGTCAATATCCCATGGGTCCATCTGCTCGCTCTTGACTAAATCGAATATTATGCTCTGCCACGTAATCTCATCTGCTTTAGAGAAAATTATGTTAAAAATTCTTTCATGAGGGTCCATTTTATGTTATTTTTGAATCTCAATATATATAAATTTATTCATTATCGAGTGAAAATAGAAAGGTATTTAAATTAGTTATCCATGGTCTTTATTATTGGCTGATGTGGGTGAAAAACATTAAGCTGACTAAACACGATATGTATGTTTTAGAGTTGAGGGATAAGATAAAAAATAACTATGATTCTATATCTGTAAATGTTCCTGTCAAGCATTCAAAGCGCTCTTTGGGAGAAATAGATATAATAGCAAAGAAAGGCAACAGGTTTGATTTGTATGAAGTGAAATGCTCTTACAGGATTTTAAAGGCAAAAAAGCAGTTAAGCAGGCTGAAAAGATACCTCAAACTGGAAAATGCAAGAAGCTTCTTTTATTGCGGGAATTCCAAGTCTTTGGTGACTGTGTAGATTAAAAAGATTTTTATACACTTTGCTTATTCAAATTCTTACTTTGGGCCCGTGGTCTAGCGGTCAACCTTTTACAAAAAAAGCTTCGCAGATGACGACACCCTTACAAGCCAAAACTTTGAAAGGTGTAGGTCACCAGTTCGAAATGTCGAGTTTTATGAGACTCGCAAGCCGAAAATCTGGTCGGGCCCATATTTTAATCGCAAAGTTTATATTAGTGCCATCGAATGTCGGTAAATCCATAGGATTTCCGATCACGCTCGAAAATCTTTGATTTGCGACGGATGGTACACTTTTTGATGAAACTTTTTGGCAAAAAGTTTCCCGCACTCAACTGACGGAATAGTTGATTAGGTCGGGCCCATTGCGCCAGTGATCGAGTGGCTATGATAGGGCCTTGCCATTTAAGCAGAAAGGCTCTCACCCGAGTTCGAATCTCGGCTGGCGCATTTTATTTTCAGAGTTTGTAAATTCAATTTCTTTCACACTCTATAACCCTTTCATCCGTCACAATTAAATCAACAGGCGCATCATGCTCTTCTCTTGGAATTTTATCAGCAACTTGAAAATCAAAAGCCAGTCCTATCTTGATTGCTTTTGGCACTTTTCTCAAAAATCTGTCATAATACCCAAACCCATATCCAATCCTGTGCCCTTCTTTATCAAAAGCAATCCCGGGCACCAAAACTAAATCAATATTTTTATAGGCAATTTTTATAACATCAATCGGTTCAAGAATTCCAAATTTTCCGCTTATTAAATTATCAAAATCTATAATAACAGACGGTTCTATCTCGTGATGTACAACTTTCGGCACTACAACTGTCTTATCTTTTAATGATTTTCTTATCATATCATGGGTATAGGCTTCGCTATTGAAAGATACAAAGAACATTATTGTTTTTGATTTTTTATATTGTTCGAGATTAAACAAGTTAGCTTCTATTTTCCTGCTTTTTTCAATAATCTCTTCTTTAGGTAAATATTTTCTTTTTTCAAGCATTTTCTTCTTTACTTCATCCTTCATATGAATGCAAATTTCAATTTAGAATTAAAATCTTTCTAATGCTTACCTAGCAAATCTGCTGTACCGGCCCCTAACGAAGCCAAAACAGATGTTACAGCCACTTGCTTGAAAAACCCGACTGGGTCTCTTATATTCACCATATTAAACAAAAAGAAGATTGCCATTACAACAATAACTGATGTCATGAATATCAGTGTGGCTCTTTTTGGCAATATCCTCAATAATCTTTTTTCTTTTATTTCCCTGTAGCCGGTCTCGTACATAAGAACAACTATCAGCAAATATGAAAATAAAAGAAGCAAAACAGCTCTTGGAAGGGTTATCAAATCAGCTATTGCTTTGCCATAAATAAATCCAAAATGGGCTACAACGCCAATAAAAGCGCCTATAATGCCTTTATTCAAATCCTTTAAACTGAAAGTTGTCAATGGTTTTGGCGAAACTTCCTTATCGATTTTCTTCTCCAGCCCTTCTACCTCTTGTACATCTTTTTCCAGCTTTTTTTCTTCCCTGGCAATTTGGGCTTCTTTTTGCTCTATAGCCTCTTCTTTCTTTTCAACTTCTTCGACTTTATGCTCAATCTTTTTTTCTTCATCAAGCATCTCTAAGCCACGCATGAAGTCGCTGAATGGTCTTGGCCTCTCGAATTTTGCTGCTTCTTTTTTTATTGCTTTCGCTTTTTTAATATGCTTTTTAGAAATAGCCTTAGGTTTGCCTCTTTTTTTAGCCATAAGAATGAAAGTTTGTTTTTAATATTTAAAGTTTTTGATTTTTGGCTTAATCGGATTTAATTTAAATCAGTCCAAAATCTCTTTCAGATGCCTTACTCTTTTCTCAATCAATTTCTTTGTTCCGATGTCTTCCCTGTGGAAAACTTTTCCCTTTATTGCTTTGGTTGCCTCTTCTGCAATCTTTTCAGCTTTCTCCAGATTATCTGCAATTCCCAAGCAGGCAATTGCCCTTGAAGAAGTCATATGCAATCCGTCTTCTCTCTCGTCAACAGAGGCATAATAAATCCTTGCATCATTAGGCATTTTTCCAACAATAATTTTCTCGTTCTTGACTGGATTATCAGGATAGCCTTTAGGCACAACATATTTGCAAACAGTTGCTTTGTTTTGGAATTTTATTTTTATTTTATGCAGATTTTGATTTATTATTAAATTACATATTTCAACAAAATCAGTTTCTAATAATGGAAGTACATTCATTGCTTCTGGGTCGCCAAATCTTGCATTATACTCTAGCAATTTAATGCCGTATTTTGTTTTTATCAGGCCAGCATACATAATTCCTTTGTAATATTCTCCAGTTTCCTTATGCAAGGCTTCAGCAACTTTTTGCGTTATTTTCAAGCCATCTTCGACATCTTCTTTTTCCAGAAATGGCAACAAATGGTTTTCGCAACTATAACTTCCCATTCCGCCTGTGTTTGGTCCAAAATCATTTACAAAAGCCCTTTTGTGGTCCTGCACAGGCGGAGTTGCTATTACAGTTTTTCCGTCAGTCAGGCACTGCAGGGAAAATTCTTCTCCTTCAAGCTTTTCCTCAACAACAACTGCTGGATGTGTTTGTAAAAATTCATGACAATATTCCAAAGCTTCTTCTTTAGTTTTAAAATGATCGCTTTGGACTTTGACTCCTTTTCCGCCGGTTAAACCATCTGGCTTGATAACACACCCATCAATCTCTTCAAGAAATTTTTTTGCATTATTTATATTGTTTTTTCCAAAAACCTCAAATCTTGGATTGCCATCAATTTTATATTTTCTCAGCAAATTTCTTGTGAATGATTTGCTTGTTTCAAGTCTTGCAAGATTTTTAGTTGGCCCTATTGCATCAATGTTCATTTCATTTAGCAAATCAACAATTCCATTGCTTAGAGGCTCTTCAGGACCTATAAATGCAAAATCCGGATTTATTTTTTGAGCATAATTTTTTATTTTTTCTAAATCATTATAATTGCCAATTTCAAAACTTTCCGATAAAGAAATAATGCCGGGGTTTTTTGATTTTAAGTATGAATAAAGCTCTGTCTTTTCATTTCTGGATAAGGTTTCAGCTATAGCATGTTCTCTTGCTCCGTTGCCAACTAATAGAATTTTAACCATCAAACCACTATAAAAAGGTATTTTGATTGTTTTATAATTTTTTTGATTATTTTTCTAAGATTTATTTATTAAAGGATTTTTATCAAAAAGTTTAAATATTAACAATTGTTAAGTCATTAAGTAGCTTTGGTTAGTATTCCATATTTTAATCAAGAACTGCACTAATATTCATTTTTTTTATATAATTTATATAAATCCGATAGATTTAAATATTGTATTTGCTTATGAGGAGTGAAAAGGGGATAGAGAAAGGACTATCAATTATTTAACAATTTAGTTTTTGGAAATGCAAAGTACTATAAGAGAAGAAGAAGTTTTGGCTTTAGTAAATGGGCTAGTATTACCTAGAAAGAGCTTTGATTTTGTAATCAACGGTGGACAGCCTGTCACACTACACAAAGGACTTGATGATATTGTTGATGCTCTCTTAAATGGAAGAGAACACAAAGATAATCCTGATTGGGTTGAAGCTTTTGATAGATGGTGGGCAAGAGAACATGCTGCAGCTATGTTTGCTATTGGGCTATTGAATGGTACTTATGAGGACTACCTTCCGGGAAGACATTTAATGTATAGAAGGTTAGTAGATGATGGTATAAGAAAAGTGCTACCACAGATAGCTGGTAAGAGTGTAATAGAGGTTGGCAGTGGAAGTGGTATAAGTCTTACTATGTTAGCAAGGGAAGGTGCAATAGCTCATGGCTTAGATATATCAGAAACAGCATTGGGTTTTTTTGAGTATCTTGCCAAACTTTATGATGTTAAAGCTAATATACGTACTATAAGAGCAGATTATTATCGAACTGATTTACCTGATAATCAGTTCGACCTGACTTATAATGTTGGAGTTTTTGAGCATAGAACTCCAGAAGAACGTCTAAGGCTTCTTGCAGAAATGAAAAGGATTACAGCACCCCAAGGTTATATGATGATTTCTGTACCTAACCTTAATAGCCCTTACTACAAAGCAATGAGAAAACGAGAGGAATCAATATTTAAAAGATTAAAACAATTGATGTATCCCGAAAGAGTTTTTTATGATGTAGATCCTAGAGGTTTGTTGAGTCAAGGCGGTTTAGAAGTTATTAAAGATGGTAATGTGCTACTCGCTCCTTCAGCTCCTATTGGAACTAAGACAATAAGACCTGAAGACTATGATTTTTTTATGAGACTGCCACAAGTTAATGGAAAGATCAGAGAGAGAATAAAAGCTTGGGAGCTTTTAGAAAAAAGTGCTACACCCGAACAAATGAATAGGTATGGATGGTTTACTTATGCTATTGGAAGAAAAACATAGTTTTCCATATTTTTATAATTAATATTCCAGTGCCATCCTTTCAGTTTTTAAATCTAATATTTCCTCAATAATTCTTTCCATCTCCATTAAAAGCTTAATTTCTTCCTTACTTAGTTTTTTTGATAGCAATTCTATATCATCAAGAATTTTATATCTGTCAGAACTTAATTTTTCAATCAATTTAAAATTAAAATTATAGAAAAGTTTATAGAAATCTTCGAGTGAATTATTAATCATATATAAAATATTTTCACAATTTTTTGTAATTTTAATATTGGAGTTGGCTATGTCTCTTGCGCTTTCTTTCAATATGTCACTTATCTTATCTAATGATTCAATTATATGATAAAATAGAGAAGTATTTTTATGATTAGGATGACCTACTTTATTTAATAATCTCAAAGCATTAGCCATAAATTTATTTATAGTGTTATGTTTTTCTTCCATGCTTTCTACTAGATACCTATCGCCTTTTACAGCCCCTTTTATTAAATCTTTACTTGCGTCTTCAATAAGCAAGAATATTCGTCTTAATATTAAATCAAAATCTTCTATCGAACTTTCAGAAAGTACTTTAAGTATACAAAAATTTTCTTTCTGTTGTATAATCTCAATACCTGTAAGCCTATTAACTTCTGTGTGAATTTCTGATATAATTTTTACTTTTTTATCTAGTCTGTGATGATCAGTAATTGGACTATTAAAGTTTAGTTTAATTTCGTCGTATCCTCTAATGTATAAAATTCTTATTATAAACATTAATGAATCCCTATCCAATCCTGTAATATCAACTTCAATATTTCCCGGTTCTTGTATTTTATCAGTACTAATTAAAATACCATTACCTTGCTCCTTAACTTCCAACTCATCCCCTTTCTTAACCCCATACTTCAGGCTCCATTTTCTAGGAAGTGAGATTAGCTGTGTAGAATTTGCTATCTGGATTACGCTTCTTTTGATATTG
>CAYIKX010000076.1:5035-6107 GCA_964364025.1 uncultured Methanosarcinales archaeon | reverse complement strand
CTTTTTAAATCCTCTAAACCTACTAATAATCTTGGACGGCCATAGGGGCTTGGTTCACCCGATCCCATAAACCTTTTTGCAAGCAAAAAGCTTTACCAAAAAGATTGGGGAACCCGAACTCGGAAGTTAAGCAAGCCTCCGTTTCCAGTCGTACTGCACGCTGTGCGGGAGCCTGGAAAAGCTGTCCACCTTTTCTTTAAGATTTTGATTATGTTTAATTTAAAATTCTAAAAACCTGGAACGACCTCTGAAAGCAAAGCGCGATAGAAGTAACCCGTTTGAGATTGCTAAATCAACACTATTATCTCAATTGCTCTAAATCTTTCTTTGTATGTATATGAATTTCCTTCTCAGAGCTCAAATGCCCGTTCAACAAGCCTTTTTCAGCCAGTTCGGGAAAAACATCAAATTCCAGGCTGGGGCCGGAATACTCTAAAATCTGAGGCTCTGCCACAAAAATCGGAGAAAAAACAAGATAAATGTCTGATTTCTTCGGCTTCTGCTCGAATGTAAGCACTTTGTTTCCTTCTACTCTCACAGTTCCTTTCTCGCTCGGCTTTGATGATGTAGCGAGCATTATAGTTGCAACAGCATTCTGCTTTATATGGTCGTTCCATAACTCTTCTAAATTGATTTTGCTGAATATTATGTCGCCATAGACGACAAGAAAATTAGTGCTGATTTTGCCTTTCAGCAATCTTAACGACTCGGCGCTTCCGTTTGATAGCTTCTCTTCTATGTAATTTATTTTAACGCCATAATCAGTGCCGTCTTTGAGCATCTCAAAAAGCCTAGTCAGTAAAATATGCCTTGCTAATACAAATATTGTCTTGAAATTGTTTTCCCTCAGCTTTTTCAAAGCCAATTCTATGACACTAATATTTTTTAACTTTGCAGTTGGTCTGTACTCGTCTTTGCTTATTTTCAAATGCTCTTCAGGACCCCCAAGCAAGATGACTGCAGTTTTATTCTCGCCCAAGGCGTTCTTGGCAAGATGCTCTATTGCTTGGCTCCTGTTTCTTATGTAGATGTTGTCTATTATGGAATCTATGTCTTGCAATGTCTTTTGATT
>CAYIKX010000076.1:0-5025 GCA_964364025.1 uncultured Methanosarcinales archaeon | reverse complement strand
TAAATTTTTGTTTTTGGCATTTTAAATAAGGTAGTATAAAGTAGGATAATGGTAAGATATTTAAATAACTTGCTGTTTTAACAAAAGCTATGAAAATCGCAGTCGCTGGAGCAGGATACGTAGGATTGGTTACGGCAGCTTGTTTTGCAGAGCTTGGAAACGATGTTGTATGCGTTGACATAGACGAGGAAAAGATAAAAAAGCTCAACAGCAGCATAATGCCGATTTACGAGCCTGGACTGGACCAGATAGTGAAGAGAAACAAAAAAGAAAACAGGCTGTCCTTCACAACAGACTTAAAAGACGCAATCAAAAAATCCGAAATAATATTTATTTGCGTTGGAACTCCGCCAAAGGAAAATGGCGAGGCGGATTTAAGCTTTGTTGAGAATGTGGCAAGAATAATATCAGATGCGATGGATTCTTACAAATTAATCGTTGAGAAGAGCACTGTTCCTGTCCAAACAGGAGAAAAAGTTGCGAAAACTATCAAGGCTTATAATATTCATAAAGCCGATTTTGACGTTGTCAGCAATCCGGAATTTCTGAGGGAAGGCAGCGCTGTAAATGATTTTATGAAGCCGGACAGGATAGTGGTAGGCTGTGAAAGCGACAGGGCAAAGCAGATGATGGAAAAATTATATAGCCCATTAAAAGCCCCGATTATTTTTACAGACATAAAGAGCGCTGAAATAATCAAGCATGCCTCAAACTCTTTCCTGGCAACAAAGATCTCTTTCATAAATGCTATCGCAAATATATGCGAGCTGGCCGGCGCTGATGTTGAAAAAGTATCAGAGGGAATGGGATTTGACAAGAGGATAGGGAGGGCTTTCCTCAATGCAGGCATTGGCTATGGCGGTTTTTGCTTTCCCAAAGATGCTGAAGCATTCATAAGAATATCGGAAAAGCTCGGATATGATTTTAAGATGCTCAAAGCAGTGCAGGAAATCAACAATGAGCAGAGAAAGCACTTTGCAAGGAAAATAGAAAAAGCGCTGTGGGTTGTAAAGGACAAGACAATTGGCATTTTAGGGCTTGCGTTCAAGCCAAATACCGATGACATGAGATTTGCGCCATCAATAGACATAATAAAAGAATTGCAGAGAGGGGGCGCAAAGATAAAATCTTATGATCCAGAGGCAATGGAAAAAGCAAAACATATTTTGAATGATATAGTATACTGCAAAAACCCGTATGATGCCGCAAAAGATGCCGATGCTTTAGTAATAATAACAGAATGGGACGAGTTCAGGGAGATGGATTTAAAAAGAATAAAATCTTTGATGAGGCATCCCCTAATTATTGACGGGAGAAATATGTACAATCCTGAAGAAATCAAGAAAGACGGGTTTATGTATATAAGCATTGGGAGAAAGGACGCGATTTAAATGGACGCCATAGTGCTTGCAGCCGGATATGCGACAAGGCTGTACCCCTTGACGGAAAATACGCCAAAGCCGCTGCTAAATGTCAGCGGAAAGCCAATCATTGAGCATATAATAAAAAAGCTGAATGAAGTAGGCTTAATCAACAAAATATACATTGTAACAAACGACAAATTCGAGAAGCATTTTAAAAATTGGCTGAAAAACTTCAATGCGGAAAAGCCGATTGAGATAATAAATGACAATACCAAAAGCAATGAGGGCAGGCTGGGGGCTTTGGGGGACATTCATTATGCGATAAACACAAAAAATATAGGCAATGAAGTAATGGTTATTGCCGGAGACAATCTTTTCGAGCTGTCATTAAATGATGTTGTTAACTTCTTTAAAAAAAGAAAATCAAACCTAATCGTGCTCCATGATGTAAAAGATTTTGAACTGGCAAAGAATTATGGAATTGTCGAAGTCAGCAACAATATTATTGTAAATTTTGAGGAAAAACCTGTCGCTCCAAAATCAACCCTTGCATCAACAGGAATTTACATATTCCCGAAAAAGACAATATCCCTGATTAAAAAATATATTGCCCAGGGCAACAATCCCGATAAAACAGGGAATTTTATTGAATGGCTTCATAAGAGGGAATCTGTATATTCCTACGCAACTGATAAAAAATGGTACGACATAGGCAGCATTGAGGAGCTGGAAAAGGCAAACAAGCACTACAGGCAAAAATGAAAACAATCTTGGTGACTGGCGGCGCAGGTTTTATTGGCAGCCATTTATGCGAGTTTCTTTTAGACAAAGGCTGCAAAGTCATAGCCATGGACAACCTCATAACAGGGGATCTTAAAAATATAGAGCGTCTGAGAAGCAACAGAAATTTTGCGTACATTCACCATGACGTAAGCAACCATATTGTTATAAATGAAGAGCTGGATTTTATACTGCACTTTGCCAGCCCTGCAAGCCCGGCTGACTATCAGAAAATACCCATACAAACATTAAAAACCGGAAGCCTGGGAACGCACAATACATTAGGATTGGCACTGGCAAAAAAAGCAAAGTATATTCTTGCTTCAACATCGGAAGTTTATGGCGACCCAAAAGTAAATCCCCAGCCGGAAAGCTACTGGGGAAACGTCAATCCTATTGGAGTTAGAGGGTGTTTTTCAGAAGATACTGAAGTACTTACCAAAGAAGGCTGGAAATTATTTAAAGATGTAACTTATAGCGACCTTATTTTAACATTAAGTGACGATGATTCTTTAGAATACCACAAACCAACTGAGATTATCAAAGAAAGATATGTTGGGCAATTAATTCAGTTTAAAAATGTGAAGATAGACCTTATTGTTACACCAAATCATAAAATGCATGTTAAGAGAAGAAATTCAAGGAGTTACGAACTAATCCGGGCGTTCGAAGCTATAAGATGGGATAGGGCAAATATGAAAAAAACTGGGAAGTGGAAAGGACATGAAAAAGAGTACTTCTATATTCCGTCTGTTAAGAATAGCAAATTCAGAAATATTGGAAAAGTCTCCATGGACTCTTGGTTAGAATTTTTTGGATATTACATAACTGAAGGTTGTGTACACATCAGAAAAAGAAGACAAAAAGTTAATGACAAGGAATATGAAACATCTGCTTACAATATACTGATAGCCCAAGATAAAAAGAGAACTGCCAACTGGAATAAAATAAAAGAATGCCTTAAGAAACTGCCATTCAAATATTATGAAACAGATGACCATCAATTTAGAATCTGCAATAAGCAACTTGCATTATATCTTAATCAGTTTGGAAAATCAAAGGAAAAATTTATTCCGGAAGAACTAAAAAACCTCTCGAAAAGGCAACTGAATCTACTTTTTAATGCTATGATGCTCGGTGATGGATCAAGCAATGGAAAGAAATTTTATTCATCTTCGTACAGGTTAATTGGCGATTTTCAAGAGATATTGCTAAAATTAGGACTATCTTGTACAATTAGACTTACTGATAAAAGAAAGACAAATCCAGTCTACAGCACCCATATACTATCTAACATAAATAAGAATTTCTTAACACCCCTGTATCCAAAAAGGGAGATAGTTGATTATGACGGCTATGTTTACTGTGTCAATGTCCCAAATCATATAATCTTTGTCAGAAGAAATGGAAAAGCGGTATTTTGCGGTAATTGCTACGACGAAGCGAAAAGATTTGCAGAAGCACTGACAATGGCGTATCACAGATTCCATAAATTAGACACAAAAATAGCAAGAATATTCAACACTTATGGGGAAAAAATGCGCCTTGATGACGGAAGGGCGATTCCAAACTTCATCAACCAGGCATTAAAAAACGAGCCAATAACCATATATGGCGACGGAAAGCAAACAAGGAGCTTTTGCCATGCAAGCGATTTAATAGAGGGCATATACAAATTAATGGCTTCTGGTATAAATGATCCTGTTAATCTTGGAAATCCAGAAGAGCACACAATTTTGGAAACTGCAGGGCTGATAAAAGAGATGGCAAAAAGCAGGAGCAGGATAGTTTTCAAGCCATTGCCTGTTGACGACCCGCATGTAAGATGCCCTGACATAAGCAAGGCAAACAAGGAGCTTAAATGGCAGCCCAAGGTTGAATTAAGAGAGGGAATTGCGAAAACAATCGAGTGGGCAAGGAAAAACAGATAATTATAACAGATTCTGCTCTAGATTAAAGGTGAATAATTTGGCAAAATAGCAGAATATTTTTTTATCTCAAAATAATAGTGCACAATGTAAAAAAATAATATCCACAATAAGATAAATATGGTTCTTAATCTGTCCTTCATTTTATTTAAGCTTATTGACTAAAATGCCATCACCGCTGTATAGGTTTATTGTATATTTTTCCAATAAATTATCCATCATCTTCAAAATTCTTTTGCTATACCGATGCTCATTGACTATAACACCGCGCCATTCAAATTCTGTATTAACCAATATATGGGTTACTCCCAAACGCTTCAGCTCCTTATAAAAGTCATCTTCATTGTTAAATTTGGAATAGTCTATATATGCCTGCAATATCGGGTCAGCCCAAATATAGTCCCTGTCTAAAAAAAATCCCCTGTTGTCCCTAAAAAGCAAGATTTTAGAGTTTTGAGGCAGCTCATTATTGATAAATTTAGAAGCTTTGTATATTGAACCGAGATATTTCAAATAAAAGTTATCTGCTGATTCCAGGCCTATTGCCACAGACACCTCTTTTGCCTTGCCTCCAATCCCTAGAAGAAGATTAAAACTAAACGTAAATATCAGCAGAATCTTTAAAATTTTTGACAAATAGATATTTTTTAGTAAATCTGTTATTGTATAAGCGGAAATTATTGCCACCATAGGCATGATAAAAATTATATACCGAAGTGTGACTGATATAAAAAACCAGATAGTGACATAGATAAAAATCAGGATAAAAAATTCATTTAAAATTTTATTTTTTTTCCGCAGAAGAAAATAAAGAGGTAAAAAAGCCAGAAAAAAAGGGCCTATTCCCCGCTCCTCATAAACATTTTGCCTATCTATAGGGGTGTGTATATCCCAAGGCAATCTTATGTAATTAACCAAATTTATTTGTTTGGAATTTATCAAGTACGACAAAC
>CAYIKX010000075.1:0-6189 GCA_964364025.1 uncultured Methanosarcinales archaeon | reverse complement strand
GTATTTGAGCCCATTTGAATTATATAAAATGTATACTTAATGACTTGACTTAACATATTTACAGATGTTAACCTTTAGCTTTCTTGCAAATATAGCAAACTACAAGTATTTTAATAAAAATTGTTGTAGTTTGTTATCTTGCCAAAAAACTGAATTTTAATTAATTACGTTTTTTGGCAATAAACATGCAATGATCCTTCTGGAACGGTTCCAGCTCCCTGTAATCAATGATTGTTAATGCTTTTTCCAACTCTTCTTTGACATCTTTAAAAATTTGCTTTGGATTTTTTATTACATCTATACTTCTAGCTTTGACTGCCAATAGGGCATAACCATCTTTTTTCAAAAACGAATCAATATTTTTCAAAAATATTTCAATTTGATTTTTTTGGGCAACATCCTGGTAAACAACATCAACTGCTGAGATTCTCTCTTTAATTAAATTGAATTTATTAGCATCAGCCATAATTGGCGCAATATTTTTTCTTTGATAGCATAAAAAAATCAAGTCACGCATTACTCTTGGAGCGATATCAACAGCAAAAATAAGGCCTTCATTTCCGATGATGTCTGAAACATGCGAGACTGTGGTGCCTGATGCAGATCCAAGGTACAAAACAAAGTCATTTTTTCTAATACCTATATTCGGGCTTCCTTTCAGGATAGAGGCAGCAAGCTTGCTTTTTGAAGCATTCCATTCCCTGTATTCTACATCATCTTCCCTGACAAGCTTTTCCCCATAGACGGTTTTTCCTGGCACAAGATTGGATGTATAAAGCTGCTTTCTTCTTGCATTTGATTCATAAACCTCAAATATTTTTGATTTGGTGATCATTTTATTTGAATTTCCCTTCCAATTCTTTTCTCAATTTATCGCCAATAAACTGGCCTTTGAAATAATCAACTTTTGCTGCTATAGATATTTTGTCTGCCAAAGTCCTTGCTATTTTGCCGTGCATTTTGTCAGGCGAATTTGCTATTAGGGAATGGTTTACTATAACCCCATGCCTTGGTGGCTTTGCGCCTGTTTTCATGTGCCTGAACAGCGCTTTTTCCGCCCCCAAAATCTGTATTGTTGAAGCGGGCATCTCGCTTAACCTTTTCAGGCTGCCAGCATGCTCCATGAGCTTTGCAGCTATCATTACGTCGCATACAGCTTTTATATTCGGGCAGAATCCGTCCATCAAGCTTGAAATATAATTTAATTGGTCTTTCCTTAATTGGTATAAATCATATGTTTGATGCGCAAGCGATTTTATAGGCTCAATATCCTCCTGGCTTAATTCAGCTCCAATAGAGTCTTTTTTTTCGATATTTATTTTCTTTAACAAGTCGGTTTTCTCATAGTTTAGAATCTCTTCTACAAAACTTTCGTGATTTTCTACTGATCTCGAGAACTCTGGGTTATACAAATCATACCATTCCCTCAGGCGCTTGACTAACAAGTTTATCGCTTTGTCAATCTCTCCGACTGATTTAATTGACTGAATTATAAAATTGTCTTCATTTACAGAATTTTTGACATCAAGTTTTGTAAGCTCGAGGTTTTTATTGTAGAAATCATCAAAATATTTTGGATTTTTAAAGTGAAGCAGTATTTTTTGGGTTGTTGTTTCGTCTGGCTCTTTTAGATTTTTGTATTTATCCTTTATTTCTTCAATAAATTTGGCTTTATTTTTATATTCTTCAATGCCTTTAAACAATATTTCATCAACTACATTAAACTTGTCATCAAATACAAATACCCCAAGTATGTTTGAAAATAAATACATATGTGGAAGAAGTCGTTATTGTTTTTTAAAGATAGCGGAAATTAAGCTAAAAGAACAATAGATTAATAAACAAAAAGATTACTAATTTAAATATGACACTAGTTTACATAACCTGCAAAGACAAAAAAGAAGCTGAAAAGATATCATTTAATTTATTAAGGAAAAGGCTGATAGCTTGCGCCAATATATTTCCAATAAAAAGCATGTACTGGTGGAACAATAAAATTGCAAATGACAATGAAAATGCAATTATTGCAAAGACAAGCGATAAAAATTTTAAAAAAGTCTCTGCTGAGGTAAAAAAGCTGCATTCTTATAAAATTCCCTGCATTTTAAAGATAAATGCAGCTGCAAACAAGGAATATGAAGAGTGGGCAAATAAGGAGATGGAATAACCATAGTCAAATATGTTTCATATAATAAAAGAGGTGCGGGATATAAAGAGATTTAATCAGATACTTATAGTTCTTTTTGAGGAAGGGTTTGAATTTTTATTGGCTAAAACAGGGCTAAGGCGCTATATCCCTGTAGCAAAAAGGTTGACATCTAAACTGAAAAATGCCAAAGAGCTTAAGCCAGAAGTCATGCTAAGAAGAACCCTGGAAAGGCTTGGTCCGACTTTTATAAAATTCGGCCAGCTTTTAAGCGTGAGGCCCGATTTGATACCAAAGGAATTTTCCAAAGAACTGGAAAAGCTTCAGGATAAAGTCCCTCCATTTTCCTTTAACGAGGTAAAATCAATTGCAGAATCGGAATTTGGCAAAAGTCTGGATAGCTTTTTTGTTCATTTTGAAAAAAAACCTATAGCGTCTGCTTCAATAAGCCAGGTGCATAAGGCAATCTTAAAAACAGGCGAGAAAGTTGCTGTCAAGGTCCAGAGGCCTGATGTAAAAAAAATAATGGAAACTGACATTGAGATTATGGGCTACTTTGCAAAACTTCTTGAAAATAACCTAGACAGGGCAAAAAAATATAACCCAACTAAGATTGTTGATGAGTTCAAGGGTTGGACGGAAAAAGAGCTTGATTTTAGATTAGAAGCGAGAAATGCAAAAAGATTTTACGAGAATTTCAGGGGCAGCAAAACTGTCCGCATACCGAAAGTCTATGACAACCTAACAACTGAAAGGGTGCTGACCCTGGAATTTATAGAGGGGGTTGAGCTTCATAACATAAATGAGATCAAAAAAAGAAAGATTGACTTTAACGAAGTAATAAAAAATGGATTTAATGCTATTATGACTCAGGTTTTTGTGCATGGAATCTTTCATGCAGACCCCCATCCCGGCAATATAATTGTGATGCGCAATAACTCAATTGCTTTTGTTGATTTTGGCATTGTTGGCTATTTTGACGAAAGATTGAAGAACAAGTGCATAGACATGCTTTATGGAATAGTCGAGCAGGATGAAGTGCTGATAATGGATACTTTATTAAGCATGGGCATGGAAAGCGATGCTGTAGACTATGAAGAACTGGAATCTGACATTGCATTTATAATCCAGCCAATGCAGAATTCTTCAATAAGCGAAATCAAAGTAAGCAGGGTGATTGAGGAAATTCTGGACATCGGGCTCAGGCATCAAATCAAAGTGCCTGCATCATTTGTCTTGTTTGGAAAGACTATAATAACTTTGGAAGGTGTGGCTCTTGAGTATGATCCGAATTTCAAGCTAATTGAAACAACAAAGCCATTTATCGAGAAAGTTATAGCAAAAAGGTCAAGCCCGTTTTATCTTTTTAAAAGCTTTGTCCATAATGCAGGCAGGTACAAGAAATTCGCAGAAGAGTTTCCGGAGAAAGCTGAAAGGGCGCTTGATAAAATACAAAGAGGGACTATAAAAGTTGATATTGAGGATACGGATATAAAAAAATTATCCCTTGAAATTGACAGGAGCAGCAACAGAGTTGCTTATGGATTGCTGATTGCGGCTTTGCTTATAGCATCTGCTATTTTAATAAATATTGAAAAAGGCCCTACGCTGCTCGGCATACCAATTTTATCCATTCTCAGCTTTATTTTTGCATCAATACTGGTTTTTATTCTTTTTATGTCAATTGTAAGGGAAAAATTCAGGCATTGGTAATAAAATGCCACAAGCTGTTGTTCATGTTTTATTCACAATAATTGCATTGGATTTGTTTAGAGACCATCTTCTAAAAGATAAAAGAGAACTGCCATTGCATTATATCTTTATTGGAGGTATCGCAGGCTTATTGCCAGATATAGATGTGCCTCTGTTTTGGATTTTGAACAATTTTTTAGGGCTTAATATTCCATGGTTTCATAGGGTTTTTACGCATACATTTTTATTTATTTTAATATTTTTAGTAATATCATTAATTTCCTTTGACATAAATAAAAAGATAAGCAAATTATTTGCAATTATAACATTTGGAGTTGCCTTTCATATTTTTTTTGATTGGTTTTTTGTTGGCGGCATAGCTCCATTTTACCCTTTTTCAGACACTGTTTACAGCTTAAATCTTATTGGAAAACTGAATTTGCCACTGGCAGTAGAAGGACTTGAAGCGATTGTTTTGCTTTGGTGGCTCTGGCATGAAGAGAAATTGCATAAAATAAGTGATTTTATTTAGATGAATCCTAAATTCTTCATAAGCCTTACAATCAAAGCCACTAAAAATACTATTCCAACTGCTGTGAATATGTTGTTTTTTTTCTTATTTTTCATGTAGACAAAAACGCCTGTCAGCAATAAGCCAACTATCAAAGAAAACCACTTCCAGGCATTGCTGATATTTGTGTAGAATATATATGCTTCTATCAGTGAAAAAGGCACAGCAGCTTTAAGAATTAATTCCCAGTTATATTCTTCTTCCATTTTTTTGAGTTATATTTTAATTTTTATTCTATAATTGTCCCTCTAAACTTCTTTCCATTTAATAAGTTAGCTAAATTTTTTAAGTCTTTACCAATAATGTAAACTCTTATCCTTGATTTCCGGGCTATTTTCACAGAAACCGGGTCAAAAGGGGCATGCATCCCAGCTTTCCATTTCTTGCCTATCAATTTGCTAAAACCTTCCCAGCTTATTTTTTCAATTTTTTTTGCGTCTTTGTATTTTTTTGGGTCTTTGTCATAAACATAATCTATATTGCTCATATTTATTATTTCCCAAACACCCAGGTTTTTAGCCAGCAAAACTGCATCATAGTCTGTGCTCCATCCCGGAAGCCATCCTGCTGCAATAAGTATGTTTTTCTTGAAAGTTATTTTTTCATTTGGATTTGATATAATGGAGTCTTGTGCATCATTTCCAAACATTGATTTTACCAAATATGCATTGATCCTTGTTGCATAAATGCCAAGCCAGTCCAGCTCTTCATTATTTAATTTTGATGAGCTGGAAGCGATTTCCTGAAAGGTCCTTGCAAGCTTGCCTCCGCCGCAGATGATTACAAACCTATAATTCTTTTTAATGTATTTTTTAATAACTTTCCTAAAATCGTTTAAGAATTTTTTATCCAAATCCTGAGGAAATATCAATGAGCCGCCTAGAGACAAAACGAATGTTTTTGGCATAATGGGGCTATGGATGATGAGAATATAAAAATATTTCTAATTGCTACCAATGCCTATAAAACTTACGCCGATTATAATCAAGGCAATGCCAATCCACTTGTATTTATTCATCTTCTCCCCCAAGAACTTAACGCTCAGCAAACTTACCCAGATGTAAGTCAAAGCGACAAAAGGGTATAAAACAGACAAGTCTCCGCCTTTTAGGGCTGGAATGAATAAAACTGTGCCAATGGCGTACAAAGCAACTCCGCCAAAAAGATAGTAGTTAGTTGCCAAAGCGCTTACTGAAGAGAGTTTTTTTGCAGATGCTTTCTTTAGCAATATTGGACCAAATGCCCCTATCAAAGTTGCTAAAATTACCAAGCCTATTGCCCAAAGTTTTGTTGTCATTTTATATAGCTCCTGAAGCAGAATCTTTGCTTCCGTATCCAATCAATGCAATGCCTGCGATTATAGATATGACTCCGAGCCATTTGGAATAATTCATTGATTCTCCTAAGAAATAAATAGATAAAAAGCTAACCCAGATATAGCTTGTTGCGATGATGGGATATAAAACAGAAACTTCTCCGCCCCTGAAAGATAAAATTATCAGAATGCCGCCTACTGCATAAAGAAGCAAGCCGCCGATAAGATAGTAGTTTGTAATTATTGATAACAAATCTGGTGAAAGAGTTTTAGAGCCAATCTTATAGAAAATCTGCGCTGATGAAGTCAGTAAGGTGGTGAATAAAACAAGCAATGCCGCCCATAGTTTGGTTGCCATTTTTGATTTGGTTTATTTATTTATGTTATAAGTTATATTTTTAAAATTTTCAATCCGCCTTCGGCATGTCGATAAATCCCATGTATTTTCGATCACCATCGCAAATT
>CAYIKX010000074.1:0-6259 GCA_964364025.1 uncultured Methanosarcinales archaeon | reverse complement strand
GAGTTTATGTGCACCGAATGCGGCATAACTGCATAGAACAATCCAAGCAGCCCGACTATTGCTGCTATAACATATTTAGCCGTCTTTTGCATTTGATTTTCTTTATTTGCAAACTATTTAAATTTTTCTATAAAATACTATTAATTTATCCAAATGTAACAACCCAGTCAGATTCCTCGACTAACTGCAGCATCTCTTCCATTGTAGAAATAGGGCAAATTTTGCTTTCTTCTTTTCCTCTTAATTTTAAGCAAGCACCGCAAGCTAAAATTGTGTCGTTATTTTTTAAGAATTTTTATCCTTTTAATCTCACCTACCATATCGCTAGCAAGATAAGTAAATCCTTTCTTTTCTTTCAGCAAAATATCTCCAATCAATCCATTAAAATATGCTGCGTTAACAGCGCTCTGCACTAAGTCTTTGCTTTGTGCAAGAAACCCAGCACACAATCCAGCCAAAACGTCTCCTGTGCCGCCTTTTGTCATGCCTGCATTTCCGGTTTTGTTGAAAAAAATCTTGTTTTTTGAAATTATCACATCAATTTTCCCCTTCAATAAAATGATGTTGTTTTTATCCAGGAATTTCTGAGTTGTTTTTTTGATTAGGTAGGATTTTTTGATGAGGTTACCTTCATTGCTGATTTTGTTTATTATTGATTTACTTATTTTTGAATTTGTTAAAAAATATTCCAGTTCTTTTGAATGAGGAGTTATTATCGAATTTTCACAATCGCCAATTGAAATAGATTTAATGGCATCAGCGTCAATAACTTTTAATTTTTTTATTTCTTTTATTGCTTTTTTGCAGAACTTTTTTGTTTGCGGATGCAACCCAGTGCCATTCCCAACCAATAAGACATCAAAGTTTTCCATTGATTTTTTTATGACATCATAATGATTTAATTTGAAATGATTGCATTTCAATTTCATTGTTATCAAGTCAGGAGAATAAGAGTTTATTGCCCATGCGACCTTTTCCGGCGCTATAATTTTAACTAGGTCACAGCCGCTTCTTAATGCCGCTAATCCAGCCAATGCAATAGCTCCAGCAAAATCTTCAGAGCCGCCTACAGCAAGAACTAGCCCATTGTCGCCTTTATGGCTGCCCTTTTTTCTTCGCGGGATTTTCGTGTCGTTTTTTGTTATAAATTTCATTTTTAAAATTTATCAATATGCACAAACTCTTTTGCCTCTCTTTTGGGCTTTGGCTCGGGGTTTTCATCTGCATGCCCAAATGCCATCAGTGCAATCATTTCATATTTTTTAGGAATATCAAACAACTTCCTCATCTCTTTTCTTGAATTTTCAGTAGAAACTGGCGTTCCCATTATATTCGCGCCTAAGCCGACAGAATGCGCTGCAAGTGCCATATTCTGCAATGCAAGCGATGTTCCTATTGCAGGCGCTTTCTTTTCATTATCAGCCAAAGCAAGAACTAAAGTTGCAACTTCCAAAAATGAAGCGTCTTGCTTGTACAGGCCAAGCTCTTCTCTTGCATCGTCATAAATCCTTCTTACATCCTTTTTCTTTTCAATATCTTTAATCAGTATAAACTCCCATGGCTGCTGGTTAAGCCAGGAAGGAGCCCATCTTGCTGCTTCAAAGATTTTGTCAATAAATTCATCTTCTAATTCTTTTTGCTTATACTTCCTAATTGTCCTTCTTGTTTGCAGGAATCTCAGGAATTCGTCATATTTCATTTTATTTCAAGCCAATATCAGCAACAACTGTTTTATCCGATAATTTTTCAAGGCCTTTTTTTAAGTCATGAAAAGTTACTATCAAATCTGCATCAATGCACTTGTCAGTTACAGCACCAGTATCAGGGTCAAGGCCTGTTGGAATGTCTACAGACACTTTATATGCCTTCGAATTGTTTATCTCCTCAATTATTGAAGAAATTTCCTTCTTTAATGCCCCTTGTACTCCAATGCCGAGGATTGCATCGACAATAATATCATATCCGTTAAAGTCAACTTCATCTTCAACTAGAAATTGTATCTTCTCATTATGCTCAATTCTTTTAAAATTAGCCAATGCCTCTCTTTTTAATTTGGCTTCATCTCCAATAAAAAGAACATCTGTTTCCGCTTCATCGCACAAATGCCTTGCAGCAACAAATCCGTCTCCGCCATTATTTCCATGATAGCAGACAATAAGAATTTTTTTATCCCTTAGATCGAATTTCTGTTTTATTACTTGATAAACAGCCTTGCCGGCATTCTCCATTAAGCTGAAGCTCGTAATATTGCTCTTGGCTTCCAAAATTCTCATATCCTGTGATGAAATCATCGTAAACAACTGCAAAATCAGTTGACACTTTGCGCAACATAAAGTTGCGAGTGCTCACTTTGTTCGCAAAAATTGTATTATTTTCTCTGCAGCATCTGTGTTGCCATCAAATCCTCTTATTAAATTTTGCCTTTCTTTTTCTGTCAAATAACTGCATTCCACCAAAAAATCCGTAAAATCAATTTTTTCCGAGTTTGCAATCCTCT
This sequence comes from uncultured Methanosarcinales archaeon, assembly GCA_964364025.1. Taxonomy (GTDB): domain Archaea; phylum Nanobdellota; class Nanobdellia; order Woesearchaeales; family GW2011-AR4. The sequence goes on along the minus strand of CAYIKX010000074.1, from coordinate 3,762 downwards.
TCAATAAAAAATCATATGGGTAATTCATCGCAGGCTTTATAATCTTTTTCCTAATTAAATCTATAATTATTTTATTTATCCGCTCCACAATAACATCATTTTGCACAGCATTAATAAATTCGCCGTCAGGAAACGTTTCATTTAGGAATTTTATCATCTTATTAAAATTGTCAGGCAGTTGAGGCAGTATATGCTCCATTGCCCCGCATTCGCCAAAAAGTCCTTCTTTTAAGCTCATTCCTTGTTGATTAAGGAAAGGTCCCCTATTGAATGGAAACAATCGACAGACATAAGCCCTTTTTGTGTGGTAGATGGAGCATTTGTTCTCTTTCAAGAAAGGGCACGCATCTGTAACGCTATCCATAAAATATGTTAATATAATTGCCTTGTTTGATTCTAAATCCATAATTGCTCTTAAAGGCTTTATTCTTGCATCAATTTTTGCTTGATGCTGCCATTCTGAAAAGCGTTTTGCCTCCCAATCCCACAATGGAAAAGTCATTTGCTCGATTGGAACTAATTGAACAACAGGCAATTTGCCGAAAACATGCTCTTTTAGAAATTCCCCGTCTTCTTTCGGAATGATGCCCCTGATATGGCTGCAGCAGCTGCCGCATGCGTTGCACTTGAATTTTGGAACTTCTGATTGGATTGGAATGAACATTTTATTTTTACAAGAGTTGATTTTAGACAGATGCCTTTAAACTTTTCGGCTTAAATTGACAAGAATTGAGATTATTTACCTTTCACTTCCCTGCAGAAAACCTTTTCAGTATATCTTTCTTGTTTACCGCTTACTCTAACTTTCTTCAGCTCGCATCTAAACTTCCTTTTTCCGAACCTTACAATCCTTTTCATTTTGTTTTTACTATAGAGTGGATAATTTATTTAAATATTTTGTGCTTATAATTTATTAAGTTTATATAAAATCAATATTTTTCTATATGGAAGATAATTCTAACTATTGCAAGCGTAAATCTTAATTAGACCAAATGGATAGAGGATATAAGCCTCCAGAAGAAGCAATACGCCAAAGAAAGGATTACATGCACCGCTAATGATGTTATACATATCTCTAAAATAAAAACATTTTAATATAACTTAATTGATATTCTAAATTAGTAATCTTGCTATACTGAAAAAGAGGTCGATATGGGTAAAATATTCAATTACGTGATTTTTTTTATTTTGTTAGCAATTGTTTTAGCTGTTGGAATAACCTGGTATTCAAGTTCTAGGGGTCCTAAAGATTCAACCGAAACAAGCAAGCCTTCTGTCGAATCATTGCCAAATACTCGCTTCTGGAAAATCCCTGCAAGACAGTCCAAATTAAATTTCAGTGAAATTACAGCAGCTTCTGATATCGGCAAGAATGACTTGCCTCAGGAATTGCAACCCTTTGTTCTTAATAAATCCTTAAATCAAATATATCAAAAGATAAGATATTCCGATGGCAAAAACGGATATTTGGTTAAATATAGTCTCAACGCATCGTATTACAAGAGAGAAAGCAACTTATCCTCTTTCTATTGGCTCAGCCAAGAATACACCGATCTGGCTAAGGCATCAGGCTGGAAAACTATTTTTATTTCCAGAACAAATGTATTGGCATTGGTGGAACTGGAAAATTCAAATTATAAAATGAGGCTCGAGCAGAGCCCTGACACGGATAATAAAGAATATATAAGCATTTTCATCGTGATTTCAAGCAAATGAAAACAAAGTTATTGTTGATTTTGTCATTTTTTGTTATTTATAAAATTTATATAATACCACTAATTAGTGAGTAAAAAATAGAAAGGTTTAAATACATTAGAGATAATAAAGACAGTTAGAATGGACAAGGTTGCACCTTATACTAATGCAGATATGGATAGATACGTTAGACAACCCAAGAATGTAGAAGATATTCTAAATAATCCAGGGCTATCAAGACGAGAATTTTTAACTTTAACTGCAGCACTAGCTGGAATTGCGTCAGCTTATTGCGGAAGTAGTCCAACATCACCAACTAATCCAAGCACAGTAACATTGCAAGTATACAACGCCACAACAGGCCAAAGAAGCGACAAGACATATGAAATTCCAAGCGGCAGCAACACGGTGATTGTAAATGCAGCGGATCTTGCCCAAGGTTTAGGAGATGTTGTTACAAGTGAATTTGCAGTAAGGAATGTTGGAACTGATAATTCATTGGGCTCATTAGTCATGTCTGCAGGACAACAGGCAAATATTCGTGGTGGAACTTACCAGGTGTTTGTGCCTGCAACTGCTATAATAAACGAACCCAGGCTTAGCGCTCATGGACAATCAGTTTACGAATGCATGCCTAATCCCAGTTTAAATAATGGTAAAAGAGATTTTATTGTCGGCGTTCTGCATAAGCCAGGAGTTGACCCAAATGACCTGCCAATGTATGTTTGGACTGATGCAATAGATGAATTAAATAGGCATATGCAATCTGATAGTGGAAGAAGATATGGAAGCATAAAGTTTGACCCAAATGCAGCAAATCCTGACCTCACAGTAGGATTTGCAAATGAAATAAATCCAGCTGTGCCTGCTCCTGCATGGGCAGAAGGATATAAACATGCTTATATGATGGGCCCAAAATCAGTTTTTCCGCTTGATTATTATAGAGCTACTCCCAGAGACGGTGCTATTGAGGAGCTTTTTGAAATGATTTTTCAGGTTAATAATATTTGCAATGCACCTGGAACTAGAGAAGTTATTGGCAAAGCCCTTGAAACAAATGATAGAGAATGGGGCTTAAATGCTGTCGGAGTTAATTTATTAAGAAGAAACTTCACCAGAGCAAGATAAATTCTTTATTGTTATAATTAATTTTTTATACAATCAGCAAAACGAAATGTTTTAATATAACTTATTTGCTATTTGTCTATAGCAGAAGTTTGATAAGTTATAACTACCACCGCAAGATACTATTTCCATTTTGGGAAAGAGAGCGCAAAAATAATTACAAACTGCTGGTTAGTGCCTTTTGCTATACTGACAAAAAGAGGTATCATGAAGATGAGTAATGGCTTTTATTCTACATGCGTGATTGTCCTATTGTCCATTCTTGCTGCAATAATCATTGCAGGCTGTGCAAAAGGACAAAATACTCAAATTTTAGAGAATCCGTGCAGCAACTTGGACAATACAGATGAAAAATACAACTGCATGATAAATCTTGCTTCACAAAGGATGGACAAGTCTATCTGCGGGCAGATTGATGATTCTCAGTTCAAGGACAGCTGCTATGCCAAGTTCGCCTTTCAGGCAAAAGACGTGCCTTCTTGTGAGCAGATATCGCTTTTAGAGAAAAAAGATTCCTGCTACTTCAGCGTTGCTGCATCCAAAAAAGACTTGCTGGCATGCGCTGCCATCAAGAGCCAGATCATGAGAGAGAGTTGCTATCAGGTCATCGCGCAGCAGACAAATGACATTGCGCTCTGCGAGCGCATCACAATAAATGATATAAAGAATGAATGTTATGCGTCTGTAAAAAAAGATGATTCATACTGCATAGAGATAGATAATCCAGAAATAAAGGACGTATGCTACCAGACTGTTGGCATTGCCAATAGAAATGATGCAACATGCCAAAAAATACAGGATGCTGGAAAGCAGGCAATTTGCAGCAAGAGGGCATCAATGGGTAAAACGTACCAACGACAATAAAAGAAATGTTTTAATAAAAGATGATGGTGCATTTATTGTTTCAGGCTGATTCACACTAAAAGAGGCGTTAATGGTTTT
>CAYIKX010000073.1:0-6286 GCA_964364025.1 uncultured Methanosarcinales archaeon | reverse complement strand
AAACAACAAAGAGATTGGAGAAAACGCACATAATCTCGGAGTTCTTGAAAGAAGTAGGTGTTGATGACATTGAGCATGTAATGCTGCTGCTGGAAGGAAGGGTTTTTCCAAATTATGATGCAAGGGAGATGGGCGTTGCGTCAAGATTAATGCTCAAATCGCTTAATGTTGCAACAGGAATAAGCGTTGATAGGATAGAAAAGGAATGGAAAAAATTAGGCGATTTAGGCAAAGTAGCAGAAGAACTTATCAAAACCAAAAAGCAGGCAACCCTGCACTCAACAAAACTGACTGTAAAAAAGGTTTTTGACAATATAAGAAAATTAGCAGAGCTTAAGGGAGAAGGCACTGTAGAAAGAAAAACACAATTAATAGCAGAACTGCTTACATCAGCAAAGCCGATTGAGTCGAAATACATCGTCAAGACAATTCTTATGGAAATGCGTTTGGGTGTTGGAGAAGGGGCAATGCGGGATGCAATTACATGGGCTTTTTTTGGAAAAGAGCTTGGAATCAAATACACGAAAGAAGGCAATGACATTGAAGTTGAAGACAGGGAAAAATACAATCAATACGCTGATGCGGTTCAAAAGGCTTATGATGTAACAAATGAATTTGCCGAAGTGGCAAAAGCGGCAAAAAAAGGGCTCGAAGGGCTTGAAAACATGAGCATGAAAGTCGGCATTCCAATCCAGGTTATGCTGGCTTTGAAAGTTGACACAATTGAAGAGGCATTTGAAACTGTTGGAAAGCCAGCTGCTATAGAATTCAAGTATGATGGATTCAGAATACAAGCACATAAAGACGAGAAAGGAAATATAAAACTATTCACTCGAAGGTTGGAAGATGTAACAAATCAATTCCCGGATGTTGTTGAATACATAAAGAAAAATGTCAGGGGAAAAAGCTTCATAATCGATTCAGAAGCAGTGGGCTACAGCAGGAAAACTGGAAAATATATGCCTTTCCAGAATATTTCTCAAAGAATCAAAAGAAAATACGACATAGAAAAACTAATTCATGAGCTGCCAGTCGAGTTAAATGTTTTTGACATTATAAATTACGAAGGAAAAAGCATGATAAATGAGGAATTTGAAAAAAGAAGAAGGCTGCTTGAGAAGATAATCAGGCAGGAACAGAAAAAAATAGCCTTGTCAAAGATAAAAATTACTTCTAAAAAAAAAGACGTAGAGAAATTCTTCAAGGAAGCAGTCAATGCAGGAAATGAGGGATTAATGTTCAAGTCGCTTAAATCCCCTTACAAGCCAGGCGCAAGAGTCGGCTATATGATTAAGTTCAAGCACATCATGGAAACTTTGGATTTGGTTATTGTAGGCGCAGAATGGGGCGAGGGCAAACGGGCAAAATGGCTCAGCAGCTATACAATTGCATGCATTGATGAAAACGGCAAGTTTTTGGGTGTAGGCAAAGCAAGTACAGGATTGAAGGAAAAAGAAGAAGAAGGTCTAAGTTTTGTTGAAATGACGAGATTGCTCAAGCCATTGGTAATTTCAGAAAAAGGAAAAGAAGTCATAGTCAAGCCTAAGATTGTGATCGAGGTCGGCTATAATGAAATACAAAAATCACCGACTTATGATTCTGGCTTTGCATTGAGATTTCCTCGTGTAATTCAAAGAAGGTTAGATAAAGGTCCAGATGAAGCATCCACTTTGGATTATGTGAAGAAATTGTACGAAGGGCAGAAGAAAAGTTAGTTAAATACAGATTATCAAAAACCTTTAAATACCTACTAAAAATCCTTCTATGAATGATAGTCGGCTTTGGTTTCACAAAATTAAGCGCTGAGAAAGGCGAACCAGCAAAAGGAAAGATTGACATAAACAATAATGTAAGCATCAAGGACATTCAAGAAGATAACTTTTCTTTAGGCAGGGACAAGCAGCAAAATGTCATAAGGTTTATGTTTGAATTTACATCAAAATACGAGCCCAATGTAGGCGCAATTCTTTTTGAAGGTGAGCTTTTGTATATGGAAGAGCCAAAGAAGGCAAAAGAACTACTTAATTCATGGAAAAAAGACAAAAAGCTTCCAAAAGAGCTTATGGGCGATTTATTAAACACAATCCTTACAAAATGCAATGTACAGGCATTAATACTAAGCCAGCAGGTTAATTTGCCTCCGCCAATTCCTTTGCCAAAGGTTCAGATGGCAGCAGCAGAGAAGGATTATATTGGATAGATTTCTTCTGTTAAGTTTAAACAAAAGATTTATAAAATCCCCATGCTTAGTTTAAAACACGATAAAATGACAGAGAAAGAACTAAAACTGAAAGTCGCGGAAGCAATACAGGATGATGTTAATAAAGGTAAAGTCACTATCGTTCCTGACCTCTATTTACGTTTGAAGATGGAGGCAAAATATGGCTGATAAAGAATTAAAACTCAAGGTAGCGGAAGCTATTCAAGATGACGTAAATAAAGGCATTGTCAGAATTGATTCTGGCTACTTAACTGAAGTAGACATAAAGCCAGGAGACATAGTTGAGATTGAAGGCGAAAGAAAGACTGTTGCAATTGCAGATCGTTCATATCCTGGCGATATCGGATTGAACATAATCAGGATGGATGGAATAATAAGAAAAAATGCCAAAACAGGCATAGGTGAAATAGTAAAGATAAGAAAAGCGCTTGTAAAAGAAGCAAAGAAAATTGTCATTGCGCCTGCAAGAAAAGGCATTGTCATTAGGGCGTCTCCTGAAATTTTCAAGCAGGGCCTGCTTGGAAGAGCTGTTGTAAAAGGCGATATTGTAAGTCTAGGCGGTGCAAGAAGAAGAAAAACAACAATGATGAATAATCCTTTCTTTGACGAAGACATTTTCAGCATTTTGGACGAAAGCATGATGGGCATAGGTTTTGGCGACATAAAATTTGTTGTTATTGACACAAACCCAAAGCAGGCAGTCATAATTCTAGATTCAACTGAAATCGAATTCAGGTCAGAAGCTGTCGAGATTGAAGAGGAAAGGGTCCCAGATATAACTTATGAAGATGTTGGCGGCTTGGAAGACGAAATCAAGAAAGTAAGGGAAATGGTAGAGCTTCCATTAAAGCATCCTGAGATATTCGAAAGGCTTGGAATAGAAGCGCCAAAAGGCGTCCTGCTCCATGGGCCCCCGGGCACAGGAAAGACTTTGCTGGCAAAGGCAGTTGCAAATGAAACAAACTCGCATTTTATCCTGATAAATGGGCCAGAAATTATGTCAAAATATTACGGTCAATCTTTACCGTACGACGAAAAAATACTTTTAATTGAAAATAATTTGTTAAAGCGAGTTCCAATTGGTAAAGTCGTGGAAAGCAATAATCAAAATCTTAAAGTTATATGTTTTGACGAAAAAGGTAAAATAAGGATATCAAAAATCACTTCGTTAATTAAACACAAGAACAATTCAAAAATATTAAAAATAAAAACAAGAAGCGGAAGAACAATAAATGTTACTGACTATCATTCTGTGTTCACTCTTGGAAAAAATGGCATAGAAAGCGTAAAAACATCAGACTTGATTCCGAATAAATCATTTATCGGAGCCCCAAAAAAGATACCTTTTGCTGAAAATACCGTCGAAAAATTAGATTTACTTGAAATTTTAAAAGACGAGGATTATGGTTTAAAAGTCAGAGGAGTCCAAAATTATATAAGGGCAGCTATAGGCATAATAGGGCATGGCAATGTTGCTAAACTCTTAGGATTGAAATCCAAATACCTTTATGATGTTTTGTGCAAGAATGTTGGAATCGGAGTTAGCAAGTTCATTGGATTAATGAATAAATCAAATATACAAATTAATCACGATGATATAAAAATCTGCACCAAAGGCAAAAGCTTCCCCTCAATATTGGAATTTAATGAAGATTTCTGCGCATTTTTAGGCTTATGGGTGGCTGAAGGCTCATACACAAACAAAAATGAAGTTAGATTAAGTATACACAGAAAAGAAGAAAAGGCTGTAAAAGAACTTTGCAATAAATTGTTTGGTTCTGTAACAATTTACCATAAGCCAAATTTTAATGCGACTGATATCTATATTTGCTCTGGAATATTGGGAATAATCATGAAAAAAGTGCTTGATTTTAATGGCAATGCACGACAAAAAAAGATACCGGATATTATATACAATTTAAATAGACAAAACCTAGCTGCATTTTTAAGGGGATATTTCTCTGGAGATGGGACTTTAAACATTAAAACTCCTGCCCCGATGGTTGAGGTCTGCACTGAAAGCCCTGAATTAGCTGATGATATAACATATCTGTTGCTATACTTTGGCATCGTTGCGAAGATTTACGACAGAAAGGACAGACCACAAAAAAGAATTTGTTTCGCAGACTATGAAAACTTAAATAATTTCAGAGAAATTGGATTTTTTGACTCAGAAAGAAATCTAATAATTTACAACTATTTATCTAAGATTGAGGTTTCAAGAAGAGATAGAATACCAATTTCTGGAGAAATAAAAAATATTATAGAAAGCAATTACGATTTAAAGAGTTGGGAAAATCAGCAATCAATAGGAAAAAACATTTTGTTGAGGTTAAAAAATCCTGAAATAGAGCAGATACTGAATAACGACATCTACTGGGACAAAGTAGTAGGTATTGAAGAAGTTCAAGGCAATTTTGAATTTGTTTATGACATCTCTGTTGAGCCATACCAGAACTTTATAGCAGGTTTTGGAGGAATTTTCGCGCACAACAGCGAGGAAAATCTTCGTAAAAAATTCGAGGAAGCAGAAAAAAATGCGCCTTCTATAATCTTTATTGACGAGATCGATGCAATCGCCTCCAAAAGGGAAGAAACCAGAGGCGAAGTGGAAAGAAGAGTTGTTGCCCAGCTGCTTGCTTTGATGGATGGCTTGCAGTCAAGAGGCAAAGTTGTAGTCATAGCAGCAACAAACGTTCCAAATATTCTCGACCCTGCTTTAAGAAGGCCTGGAAGGTTTGACAGGGAGATTGAGATTGGAGTGCCAAGCAAGGAAGGCAGATTAAATATTCTAAAGATTCACACAAGAAACATGCCTATGTATACAAAAGAGAATCTTGTTAAAGATAGCGACTTTGAGCAGGAATACAAAGAAGTAATCCTCAATCTTCTGAGATATAAGGATGGAAACTCTAGAAGCTTGGAGAGGACACTAAACAAATATCTTGTCGATAATCCTGAAAAAAACGAATTATTCAAAAAAATTGAAATTTCAAAATTGAAGAGGTATATGGAAAAAATAAATTATGATTCAAAAATAGTCCACCTCAAGGAATTGGCAGAGATAACCCATGGATTTGTCGGTGCAGACTTATCTTCTCTGGCAAAAGAAGCAGCAATGATAGTCCTAAGAAAAGTTTTGCCGGATATAAAGCTGAAAGAAGATGAGCCGCTGCCTAAAGAATTGCTTGAGAAGCTGGTGTTAACACAGCAGGATTTCAAAGAAGCTTTGAAGGTGGTAAGGCCAAGTGCGCTAAGAGAGGTACTTGTTGAAATTCCTAATATCAAATGGACTGACATAGGCGGCTTGGACAATGTAAAGCAGGAGCTTATAGAAGCAGTTGAATGGCCATTAAAGCATCCAGAGGCATTCAAGAGATTAGGAGTAAGGCCGCCTAGAGGCATATTACTGTACGGCGCTCCTGGCTCTGGTAAGACTTTATTGGCAAAAGCAGTTGCAAATGAAAGCGAAGCCAATTTTATTTCTGTTAAAGGCCCTGAGTTGTTAAGCAAATGGGTTGGCGAAAGCGAGAAAGCTGTAAGGGAAGTTTTCAAGAAAGCAAGGCAGGTAAGCCCATGCATTATTTTCTTTGACGAGGTAGATGCTTTAGCTCCAAGAAGAGGTGCTTCATCAGACAGCCATGTAAGCGAAAGGGTAGTCAATCAATTGCTTACAGAAATTGATGGCCTGGAAGATTTGCATGACGTTTTAGTGATAGCAGCAACAAACAGGCCTGACATAGTTGATACTGCATTGCTAAGGCCGGGAAGATTTGACAGGATGATTTTGACCCATATACCAGACGAGAAATCAAGATTTGAAATATTCAAGGTTCATACAAAAGGCATGCCAATAAGCGTTGAAGTGCAAGAAGAAAAAATAAAACCAAAAAAGATGGTGGTAGCAAAAACAGTCAGCAGAATGGCAGCTGGTGAGCCAGTGACTGAGATGGAACTTGAAGATAATAATTATAACATATTTGACAAGGTAGGTATAAAAACAACAGAAGATTTGCTGCGGCAGCTTGCAAAGAAGACAGAAGGGTACGTAGGAGCGGATATTGA
>CAYIKX010000072.1:0-6328 GCA_964364025.1 uncultured Methanosarcinales archaeon | reverse complement strand
AATTTTGCAAAAGCATTTGATATTAAATTTTTGGATAAGGATGAAAAGGAAAAATGGGTATGGCAGACTTCATGGGGGCTAAGCACAAGAACAATTGGCGCTATTGTCATGGCGCATGGAGATGACAAAGGATTGGTTTTGCCGCCCAAGCTTGCTCCAGTGCAGATTGTAATAGTGCCGATAGTATTTAAGGAAAATAAGGAAATTGTCATTGCAAAAGCAAAGGAGATTGTAAAAAAACTTAAAGCAGTTAATTATAGCGTGGAGCTGGATGACAGGGATGGCTACACGCCAGGATGGAAATTCAACGAGTGGGAGCTTAAAGGAGTTCCACTAAGGATTGAAATCGGGCCAAAAGATGTGGAAACTGACCAGCTTGTTCTTGTTAGAAGAGACACCAATGAAAAAGCTGCGATAAAAACCAAAGACTGGGAGAAGAAGATAGAACAAATGCTGAATGACATTCAGGAAAATTTATTTAAAAAAGCAAAAGAATACCTGAATAAAAGCATTGTTGAGGCTCATAATTTTGATGATTTTGTAAATGTTATAAAAAATAAAAAGATGGCCAGGGCATTATTTTGCGGCGAAGCAGAATGTGAAGATGTTATAAAAGACAAGGCAGAAGGAGCAACGTGCAGGTGCATCCCGTTCGAGCAAAAGGCTGCGCATGGAAAATGCATTCAATGCGGAAAAGAGGCTAAAGTCTGGGCTGTGTTTGGAAAAGGGTATTGAAAAAATTTCATAATTAAGACGAAATATTTTTATATTAGATATTTAATTTAGGTAAATTATGGAAAAAAGGGGTATATTAGATATTATATCTATTGTTGTTATTATTCTACTTGTGATTTTAATAATATGGTTTATAATCATGTTATCAAGAGGGGCTTAATTTCATGAAAAAATGGGAACAAATCTTGTACTGGCTGCTTATACTTTTTATGGTCTATTTGATAATAGAATTACTGCGAAAAATATTTGGCGGAAGCTTAGGTTTTGAAGAATTAGTTGTTGGACTCTTGATTGCAAATTTAGGATACTCGTTCTATATTAATGCTAAACTATCCGAGCATATCGGCTGGCACAAGGGCAAAAATAATCACAAAAAGAGAAAATAATGTTTTCTTAATTTAAAGAGTCCACAATTATACCGCCCACATCAATCTTCGCAGCTTTGTTTGGTATAGTATTTGTAGAAATCACTTTTATTTTAGCTTTCTTTAATTTATTCAATGCATTGCCTGCAAAAATCCCATGAACGCAAATACAATATATATTTTTAGCCCCTAATTTTTTCAGTATTTTTGAAGTTTCCAGAATCGTATGTCCGGTGCTTATAATATCATCAACAATAACAACATTTTTGTTTTTTAAATTTATCTTTTTATTAAATTTAACCTTAACATGGTATGATGAATACCTTTTTTTCTTCAAAATTATTGATTCAACTCCTAAATATTCAGCAACGCTTTTCGCCCATTTATAGCTTTCCTCGTCAGGACCGATAATAACTGGATTTTTTATATGCTGTTTTATATAATCTGCGATTAATGAATTGGCAGTCAGCTTTACTGATTTTATTTTGAAAATATGCTCTAATTTATTTTTCCTATGCAAGTGGGGGTCCATAATATAAACAGCATCAAAATATTTATCCATCAAGCCCGCAATTACGCTCTGGCTGACGCTTTCGCCTTTATGGAATCTTTTGTCCTGCCGCAAATAAGGAAAATACGGCGCAACTAGGATAACTTTTTTGGCCCCCAGTTCTTTGGCTGTCCTGGCTGCAAAAATAACTTCGACAATGCAGTCGCTTATATTTTTGTAAAAAGACTGAATTAAAACAATATTTTTATCGCTTACGCTGTTATTAAACCTAATTCTAAGCTCGTCATCAGGAAATTTATCAACAATCAGCCTGGAATGCATTTTACCCAGTTTTTTTGCTATTAGGTGGCCCAAATGTTTTCCGTGGGAACAGCTGATTATCATCATATATGCTCTGTTTTAAATTTCGTTTATAAACTTTTTCAATGCATTGCCCAATTCCATCGCAACTGCAAGCGCCCCATTTTCAGCTTTTCTGTTATTGCTTGAAAAAGCGACAATCAGCACATCATTATTCTTGAGCTCAAAATATTCCTCGAGTTCCTTATAATCCTGCTCGAAATTGGATTCAGGCGCATAAAGCTTATTTTCATATTTTAATATAAGCGCCCCATCTGCCCCGTTCTTCACAGCTATATCCCTGAGCTTGTACAAATCCTTCAAGTCTTGCGCATTTTTAACAAGAACAGCGATTTTCTTAAATTCAGGGTAAAGATTCTGCATCGCAACATTTTTAGGCATGCTTATTGACTCAAAAATATGCTTTAATGCCTCGTCTCCTTTCCTGCTTAAAAAATGGCCCTTTTTTGTTGAGTCAAGAAGTTTCCTGGACTTAAGCATTTCAAGCATTGTCCTTATTGTGCCCTCGCCTAATTCAAGCTCCTTTGCAAGTTCCTGCCTGCTTGTATTTTTATTAAATCTTAAAAAGCACCTCAGAATATCGATTTTTGTAAAATTAGGAGTATTGCCGACCATATAAAAAATGACTGAAAGAATGTTTATAAATTTTCTGATAATGTTTTTGAGTATAATATCTATTTAACAATCTGCGGTTTGTTACTATTATAAAATAGCAAAAGATTTAAATACTAGAAGTTATTTTCAGCTATCAAGGTGGTTAAGATAAGAATAAGCTCATTGCTGATTGGCATTGTCCTATTTGTATTTCTGGCTGGTATAGCCAATGCTGCCGCTTCAAAACTGATTTTTTCTGATGTTGACGTCAAGGTAGGCGGCAAAACCTCCAATAATTTGGAAAACGGCGACAGGATTGGCGAAGAGGCGGAACCAGGAGACAGCGTTGAATTCAGAGTTAAAGTGCAGAATAATTTTACAAGCGCCGAGAACCTGAGGATCAATGATATAACAGTCACAACAACAATTGAAGGAATTGACGACGGCAGCGATTTGGAAGAGGAATCAAGCGACTTTGATTTAAGCACAGGAAGCGAAAAAAGGGTGACTTTGAAATTTCAAGTTCCAATAGAGGTTGATGAGAGCTCATTTGATGTTTTAATTCATACAGAAGGCGAGGATAAAAATGGCACTGACCATGAATCCGAAATGAGGCTAAGGCTCGAAATTGATAAAAAGAGCCATGAACTTAGATTAATCAGAAAATCATTAACACCATCTGAAGTTGCCTGCAATAGGAAAAATGTGCAGCTTGCAGCAACTGTATTAAACACCGGAAGCGATGATGAAGAAGACATAACTGTGGAAGTAGTTAGCCCTGACTTGGGCATTAATTTCAAGGACCTGGTAGATGAATTGGAAGCAGAGCCAAATGAGCCGGAAAGCAGGTTTTCAAAAGTATATAGCCTAAAAGTTCCGGATAGCCTTGAAGCAGGCAGCTATCCAATTATTTTAAGGGCATCATATGATGACGACAGAAAGAAATCCGAAGAGACACTTACATTAACTGTAAATGATTGCATAACGCAACAGCAAAAAATAGCTGAAAAAACCAAGGAAGGGGGTGAAGCAGTTAAAGTAGTTACGCCATCTGCTGAAACTGGAAGCGTCACAGCTTATCAGCCTTTAATACCTCTTGATACGACTGTAACTGAAGAAAGCTCCTTTAAGAGCAATACTTTTGTTGTTGGAGTGATTATTGCCGAAGTAATTGCGGTAATTGCTGGAATAGTGTTAATTGTTATGTTGTATGCGAGAAGAGACTAGATTTTTATTCTTCTTTATATAACCACTTTTAAGTAGTTATGAAAAAGAAAGCTTTAAATACAGGTTATTATTACTTTTAATGGATTATGCTGCAGGAAAAACAATTTTTACTGGATTTGAAAAAGCATTTCAGGCTGAATATTTATGAAGTTAAGATATGGACTTCGCTATTGAGCAGGGGAATCGCTTCTGCCGGCGAGCTGGCTGATATTTCTGGAGTGCCGAGAAGCAGGTGCTACGATGTCCTTGAATCACTGGAAAAAAAGGGGTTTATCATAATGAAAATAGGAAAGCCGATAAAATATCTTGCAGTAAAGCCTGAAGTAATACTCGAAAGAGTCAAGAAAAACATTAAGGAAGAAGCTGATGAATTGGCAGTTCAGATGGAAAGCATTAAGGAAACTGATGAATTTAAGGAGCTTGAATTGCTGCACAAGACAGGCGTTCAGCACGTTGACATATCCTCAATCTCAAAATCAATTGTTGGAAGGACAGATATAAACAGGTACGTAAAGAGCATGATACCGAAAGCCAAGTCGGGAATTCTTGTTGTGGCAACCCAGCAGCATCTTGATAGAAGCGTTAAATTACTGAAGAATTTCATGCCAAATTTTGCAAAAAAAGGGCTGAAGGTAAAATTGTACGGGCCTTACAGCAAGACTGTTGCCAAGAAATTGCAGAACGTAGAGCATATTGAATACAATCCAAGCACAAGCTTTATAACTATTGACGGAAAAGAAATGGTTTTCATGGTTTCAAACGACAATGTTGCTCCTGATTACGAAGTTGCAATATGGATAAATTCTCCTTTTTTTGTGAATGCAGTTAATGTTTTGTTTGAAAGCAGTTTAAAATAAGAGAAAAAATTGACAGAAGCACTAATTGGAAAATCTTGACATATACCGCAACATTTAAATAGTACCTGAACATCTCAAATAAATAAGAAATTCTTCGGGTTTTAGATATGGATGACAAAGAACTCAAAACTGGCACAACAACTATAGGAATTGTCTGCAAGGACGGGTTAGTATTGGCTGCAGATAAAAGGGCAACATCCGGGTATTTAATATCATACAAAAAATTCGATAAGATAATAAACATAAACCAGTCTATAGCAGTAACAGTTGCAGGCACTGTTTCTGATGTTCAGTTACTGACGAAATATCTGAAGGCAGAGCTTAAGCTAAAGGATCTAAGAACTGGAAGGGAAACAACTGTAAGGGAAGCGGCAAATCTGCTTGCAAACTTTGTTTACAGCAACATAAGAAAATTCAGCCTGATTCCAGGCATATCACATTTCATTTTAGGCGGGGTAGATTCAACCGGATTCCATCTCTATGATTTAAGCCCTGACGGCTCAATTGTTTCAGTTGATGACTATATCTCTTCAGGCTCGGGCTCAGTAATGGCATTTGGCGTTTTGGAAACCTTGTACAAAAAAGGACTAAGCGCTGAGGAAGGCGTAAAGCTTGCTGCAAAAGGCATTAATGCAGCTGTTCAAAGGGATATAGCTTCAGGCAACGGCATAGACATTGTCACAATCACAAAAGACGGAATTAAAAAGGTTTTTTCAAAGGAATTTGATTTAAAGATTGAAGTTTAAATTTCTGAAAACATATTGTAGCAATAATAATATTTCAAATTTTTAAAGACGCTAGTTAAAATTATTTTTATAAAATCGCGTTAGGCAAAATCTCAATTTTATTTTCAAATTTTAGATTGATTAAAATGATTGATTTATGGCATAAAACACTAGAAGACTGCCAGCGAGAGATAGAAAAAGGCAATATAACAAAGGCGCTCGTCATTGCAAAACAACATCAGAATAGGATATATCATGCAGATGGCGATGTCAGAATACTTGAAGCAAGAATTTATGAGTACAAAAACGAAATAGGTTCATTGGTTGATAATTTGAAGGAAAAAGGAATCGCAAATTAAAAGCTGGTTCAATCAGTTGCAAGTGCCAAACATGCTTTACAGGTAGTAAAAGGTGCTGTTGCTGATATATTCAAAAAAGTCAAAAGCGAATAAAAATAAGTCAAAAAATTTCTGAAAAATAAAATGGCAGACATTACCAAAGAAATCCTGAAGAACCTTCCTGAAAACAAGATAAGCGATATAAATTTTGAAGGCGCCAATATAGTTCTATATACAAAGGACAGGGATTTCTTCTTGAATAACAACGGAGTGATAAAGAGGATAGTTGATGACATCAAAAAAAGAGTGGAGCTGAGGCCGGATCCAAGCATTACAATGCCTCTGGAAGAGGCTGAAAAGATAATACGCTCTATAATTCCAGAAGAAGCTGGAGTGGACCAGGTTATTTTTGACCAGCAAAGGAGCAGGGTTATCATAGAATCTGACAAGCCTGGACTAGCGATAGGAAAGCAAGGCGCAATTTTGAGGGAAATTAGAATACAAACGCTGTGGGTGCCATTAATAAGGAGAAAGCCGGCTATAAGGTCAACGCTGATTGAAAACATAAGGGCGGTGCTTTACCCGCACAGCGATTACAGGAGAAAATTTCTGGACA
>CAYIKX010000071.1:0-6408 GCA_964364025.1 uncultured Methanosarcinales archaeon | reverse complement strand
TTTTATTCCTAAATCTTCAGCAACTCTGTCAACACACCACAATTCCTGATGCCTTGCTGCATGGTCATATATGACCTGCACGGGCAAAACGTCTCTTCCTAATCTATGCGCCATAAAAGATACGCCAACACTATCTGTTCCGCCGGATATCAACGTTACGACTTGGTCAGGAGACAAGCTTCTTTTCACATAATGTGATTTTTGGCTGTCTGTCAACAGAAGTTTTATGGCAATGTTTGTGCCTCTGCTTGTCCCCTCATTCGTCAGATTTTGCAAGACATTATAGAAACCACCGACATTACTTGCAGCAGTTGGGAGAATATTGGCAGGAAGCACCAAATTGGATGCTGCCATAGATTCTGCTCTGGCTACACCTAATGAATAGAGAAGAAGAAAATATCCAAATGTGCTTTTGGCTTCATCTGGAGTTGACGAAGTTCCTGAACTTACTCTCTTTAGAATATCCTCAAGCGTAAAAAACTGGTGATATGCTATATCGTCCTCTATTATGGAACCGCTCCTTACTTTTGGATTTTTCCTGAATGACAACAAAAAAGGTTTTCTGCCAGTGCTTCTTGCATATTCAATCAATGCATCATCCACTTTTGGCTCATCAGTTGTGACTGCTACAATAGCGTCTTTTAAGGTTAAATTGCGCAGTTCGTCCATATTTTTTGGATTCATTCAAATCACCTTCTTGTCGTGTTTAATCCATATTTCTCCGAATAATATCCTGCATACAATACAGATTTCCATAGCACAAGATACAATCCAGTCACTGGACCAGCCTCTCTAAATCCTCTAAGGATTGGCTCTTTTAAAACTTCAAGGAAATTTACTCTTTCACCGGTTCTTTCATATCTTATTCTCTTGCCAGTTCCATATTTGAATGCGCTTCTTAAGTCTGACCTTATGCTTATTGGGTCATGAAAAATTCTTGCATCAGTCAAACGCACCAAAGGCACATCCGCTTTAGTGCGTCTAAGCTCGAATTCGTAGTCCACACACCATCTTACATCCTCTGCAAATCTGTATCCGTCTCCAATTCTTTGAAATACCTCCTTATCTAATAGAAGCGGCGGAATAAATGCATAAGGCACATTTGTTGTAGTGACCTGCCTCGCAGATTTTGTTATTCTGGACTGCAAGGAATTTTGCTGAAAAACTACTTCCCCTCTTACAAGAGCATGCGGATTAGCTTGCTTGCCTACATACATTTTTGCTATTGCCCCGGGCTCAAACACGCAATCGCTGTCCATAAAGAGCACAAGTTCAGATGCAGAGGCATCCATCCCTGCATTGTAGCACATGCCAAGGTTTTGTTCTTGAACATCGACTGATTTAACACCCAATCTTTTTACAATTCCTGTAACTTCTTCAGTAGGCCTGTTTAGAGCTATGACAACTTCAACATTTTCGTCAATACTTTTCACGCATCTCTCAATTCTTACATCATCGTGAACTGGTATGACAATTGACAAGTCCATTATCTTCCACCCTGAAATAGGTCAAAAAAATTCCTTGCTCCAGCAATTTGGAAAGCTTCAACTGAAGGCGCAACTTCAGTGCTTATCCCCCTGTACCTGTTTAAGTGAATAGCACTTAAATCATACCTGACCCTTGCTATTTGCGATTCGAATAATCTGATTGCGGCGATTTTCTTGTTTTCATACTTGGTAATATCTTCCAAATAATGAACCTGTCCTATGGGTCTGTGCACTTCATACAAAAGCAATCCTTTTAAATTGCCTCGCCCATTCTGTTCTCTTAAATATTCTCCATTGGTTAGCCACAAAAGCCTGTGGGCAAGCTGAGAAACTGAAACATGCTCTGTATCTCCATCATCCATATGAGGAGCATAGAGAAAATCAGTAGATTGCCGTCTTAATAATCCCACTATTTCCTCAATAGTTTGGTTAGTTAATGAAGTTGGTCGCTGCCTTAAGAAATGCGCGTTACTTATACCAAGAAAATCTGCCACTCTGGCAGCTTCGCTTTCTCTTACCCTGACCTCTTCAGGAGTATCTCCTGAATGTACGTAGATAACTCTAACTGCGTTGCCCAAATCGATATGCTTTGCTATGCTTCCGCCAGCCCCAATAATTTCATCATCTATATGCGGAGCCAAAACGGTTATGTTAGCCATTTTATTTAAAGGTGTTCTGCATAAGCTTTTCTCCAGTTCTGTGCACCGCCCCTTGGCTTGTGCCCCCCAAATAATCGATTCAGTTTCGTGCCAGATAAGCCATAATATAAGTCCAAAAATTCTGTATTGCCGATTGCATCAACCCTCCTATCTATGATTCCAGAATGTTTCCTTTCAAAATCTCTTATAACCCTGCTTACATCTATTTCTCCTGCAACTTTACCGGATGCGTACTGGCACAATGCAGATGAAATAGCGTCCAGCAATGTTCTTGTTCTTTGGTCCCATATGCAACGCAGCATGTAATGCGGAAAATCTCTTTGAAGGTCGCTTTTTCTCATTGGATAAAGTGCTACAAAAACCCCATCGGTAGATGGGACTGGCTCAAAGCTTTCCTTTGGAACTTGAAGCAGTTGCTCAGTCCTAAAGTAAGCTCTCGTTAATAATCCAAGCCTTGTTGTCGAGTCTCCAATAGCTGTGCAATTATTTGCAAAACTCTCTCCCACTAGCAGATAAGCACCAACAAACTTCTCTCCCATTAATTTCATAATCAATGGCTCTGTGATATTGAATGGTATATTTGCAACAATTCTGTCAAACTTCGGAAATCTCATTTCCAGCGCATCGCCATATATAATGCTGACATTAGGGTACTGGGCTTGAAGCGCATCCAACTCAGTTTTTAATCTAGTGTCTGCTTCTATGGCTAATACTTTTTTAGCACGCTTAGCAATTCTGCTCGTCAAAGGACCCCTTCCAGGACCAATTTCCAACACTGTTTCATGTGGCTCTATTTCTGACAATGAAACAATCTGCTCTAAAGCAGACTCATCTTTTAAGAAATGCTGATTGAGTCTTACAACTGAATTTCTGCCATTATTGCTCATCTTCTCATCACCACATACCTGTTGTTGAATACTATTGCTTTAGCATTAGTTGTTTCCAATAACTTTAGGGCTTGCTGGGGAGTATTTATAATCGGACCATGCAAGTTCAATGAAGTGTTAATGACAGCGCCTTTGCCTATAATATTTCGGACAGCTAGGAGCTGGTTATAAAACAAATCATTTAAATCAGAAGTTACTATTTGCGGTCTTGTCGTGCCGTCAACATGCGTGACTGCATCCAAACCATCTCGGA
Source organism: uncultured Methanosarcinales archaeon (assembly GCA_964364025.1). Classification (GTDB taxonomy): domain Archaea; phylum Nanobdellota; class Nanobdellia; order Woesearchaeales; family GW2011-AR4. The sequence goes on along the minus strand of CAYIKX010000071.1, from coordinate 3,122 downwards.
TTTTATATGCTACTGTCATGTGCGGCGCATTTATGACCTGGCCAAATAATGACACAGAGTCTAAGTCCATAATTGCAGGTGCTAATGGTCTTCCTTCTTCTCTGCCTTTTACATGTTGATTAATATAATCCTGCATACCAGCTTGTCTGGCATCTGCAATAAAAGATCTGTTTCCCAGCGCCCTGGGTCCAAATTCTGCTCTTCCCTGAAATAATCCAACTACTTTGCCATTTGCTACTAAATCAGCGATAAATCTGGAAGCGTCATCATAAATAATAAAATTATACCGTGACCTTGCTACAACTCTCAAAATCTCTTGATTGCTGTAGCCTAAACCCAAGTAAGGAGTCATGGGCACATTGTGTATGTCGTAGCCTTTCTGTCGGGCTACCTCTAATGCCGCTCCTAAGGATGTTCCAGCATCGTTTGATGCGGGCTGAACATACATTCTGTTAAAAAGCCCAGATTCAGCAATTAATCCATTTGCTACGCAATTTAATCCAACACCGCCTGCAATGTTAACATTTCTCAATTGTGTTAAGGCTTGAGCCTGAGAGGCTAATATCCATACAACTTCTTCAAGTACTCCTTGTCCTGATGCTGCTAAATCTACATACCCTACAGGAAAATTTCTAAATGAATATGTTCTTGTGTTGTCATTTGGATTCATTCCAGTAATTTCTGAAAATTTTCTCATCCAGAATAATCTTACTTGCTGCTGCTCATCGATTGGAAGATAATTGCCAACGACTAAACCAAATTTTAATTCATGTCCATTTACTTTTACAATACATTGGTCCACATCGAATAAATCTTCAATAGCTTTTCTGTATTTTTCTGGATTTCCGTATGGAGCAAGACCCATTGTTTTGCCTGGCTCATTCGGCTGAAATCCTACAAATTCTGTCAATGCTTCATAGAAGTACCCTAATGAAGATCCTATATCAGAAGTTGCAATTTTTTGAATTTGCTTTCCTTTATTATTCACTACCCAAATTGTGGAAGATTCAAATTCACCTTGCCCATCTACAACCATTACAAGAGAGGAGTCCGACATAGAAGGGGCAAAGGCACTAACCGCGTGAGCAAGATGATGATTCACATAAAATATCTCGGGTCTGTTGGCTTGTGCCGGATTTGAGAACAAGCTTTTTCTTAGCTCTGCGTCGCTAACATCAAACCTTAAGCCTCGTGTTTCATATATCTTTGGATATTCAAAAGGAACTGCAACAACGCTTAAGTCCTCTGCCTTAATTCCTGCTGAATCTAAGCAGAATTGGACTGAATGAAGCGGCAGAGTATCATACGCATGTTTTACCCCACTAAATCTTTCTTCTTCTGTAGCTGCAATTATCTCTACCAAACCATCAGTTTTGCATTTAATCAATGCTGCCGAGGCATCATGTCCTCTAACGCTCCATCCATTGATTCCAAGTATGAATTCTTCCTGCATAATTATCTCTTATGTCTTGTTCTTGTATAGATGTCACCGACGAAGTCTCCATTTACCAGAGGCTTAGCTCTGGGAGTCATCCTGCACACATACAAAGATGATGATGAGCCTATGGATTGCGCGGCATAATATCTTGAGAAATCATGCCTTACTTCTTCTAAAACTAATCCCATTTGTGTTAGGGCAGCCTGAATTGGCAATGCCCTTTCAGCAGCTCTTGGGCTGTATCCATATGAAAGATAAACAACTCCGTTTCTTCTCCCTATGGCTTCAAGGCATCTTGACACAAACAATGAGACTCCCTCAGGAGTATAAGGCGGGTCTGTAACTGCAACAGAATATTGTGATTTTAAATTGCTTGGGACAGAATTTTTAGCATTGTAAAGTACAGTTTCTATATTTAGTGAATGCTGCTTGTTTAATTCCCTCAATAACTCAAGTAATTTTTTGTCAACATCAAGAACACTTATTCTTTTTGGCACACCTGTAAAACCTGCTGCAACTGAAACAAGATCATTATCACCCATTAGAAAGATATCTCTTGATTCCAAATCACCATGCTGGTACATCAGCCTAACTTTAGCAACAGTCGATTCTGGCATTGCTCTGAACTGGTCAAAATTTCTGTATGACCTTTCTCTTGATTGTTCCAGTAACTTTAACTCTTCAGTCGCATGGCTTAATCTGTTTTCAACTTGCGCATCAATGCTTGCCCTTCTGCTTTGCAGCTCATCTATGGCTGCTTGAGCGTCATCTCTTAAGCTAAATCTGTCTCCTTCTCTGGTTATTAAGTCACTAAGTTCAACAGGCAGGATTCGCATAGCAGAGCTTGGAAGCCCCAACTTTCTTTGAAGCTCAATTTGTTTTCTAGAGCCAGTTCTTAAAATAAACAGCATTTGCTCTACATCTCTCGGCGAAACGAATACCTTGTCTGATATTCCTACTAATGTTTCATACTGCATAAAACCCTCCCAACAAGGAGCTGTTAATGGCAATTAACTTATAAAGCTTATGTGTGATTCGACTCATAAGTAGTAATAAAATTTAAATACCGCACACCAATACTTAAAATTCATGTATATTGCAGAAACATTTTATTCTGTGCAAGGCGAGGGCAAGCATATAGGTGTGCCATCTTTTTTTATTAGGAGTTCCGGTTGTAATCTAAGGTGTGAGTGGAGAGACCAAAGGACTGGTGAAGTCACAAAATGCGACACGCCCTACACATCATGGGAGCCTGATGGCAGATTTGTTCCTTTGGAAGATTTGGGTAGGCCAAGCAGCGCAAACCCGCGCTAGACATGTTGTAATTACCGGCGGTGAGCCATTTCTGCAGAAAGACTTTCCTGAACTTGTCAGAATGTTGGCAGGGTTAAATTATCATGTTACAGTCGAAACTAATGGAACCATCTTCAAAGAATTGCCCAATGAAACTTATATGAGCATATCGCCAAAGATGGATAATAGCGTTCCTTTGGGATCACAATATGAGGAGAGGCATAGAAGATTAATGAGCAATTCAGAAGCTCTGTCAAGGTTCATGAGAAGGCACGATTACCAATTCAAATTTGTAGTAACGATTCCAGAGGACGTAAGAGAGATACAAGAACTTCAGGCAGAACTCGGCATACCAGCAGAGAAAATTTATTTGATGCCAGAAGGAGATAAG
>CAYIKX010000070.1:0-6485 GCA_964364025.1 uncultured Methanosarcinales archaeon | reverse complement strand
GGACCTTATACTTTAATATTCAAACTAATAAACCATAATTGCGTTGCTAAATATGTTAATCCCGGCTTGAAAACATTGGGTGTGAGAATCCCAAGGCACTGGATAAGCAAATTAGTTGCAGAAGCAGAGGTGCCTGTTGTAACAACATCTGTCAATAGAAGTAATGAAGATTATATGACTTCCTTGGAAGGTTTAGACCCGCAAATAAAGAAAGGCGTTGATTTTTTGCTGTATGAAGGGGTAAAAGAAGGAAGGCCAAGCAAAATAATAGATTTGACTGAAACTCTAAAGGTAATAGAGAGATAAATTTTTAAATCAACTTTATTCTTAAGATGCTATGGACAAGTCAAAACTAAGAATACTGGCTGCTGGCGACATTCATGGAGATGTATCTGCAGCTAAGAAATTAGCAGAGCAGGCGGAAAAGGAAAACATAGATTTGGTTGTATTGTCAGGCGACTTGACTTATGCCGAGACATCCACAGAAGGAATAATAGGCCCATTTGCAAAGAAGCATAAGAAAGTTATTTTAATCCCCGGCAATCACGAAACTGTTGCTACTGCTGACTTTCTGGCTGAGCTGTATGGCGCAACAAATCTTCATGGGTATTCAATAAAATACAAAGGTGTTGGATTGTTTGGGTGCGGCGGGGCAAATATTGGATTGTTCCAGCTTGGCGAAGACGAGATTTTTGAATTAATCAAGAAAGGCTACGAAAGGATTAAAGATGCAAAAAAGAAAATTTTAGTTACACATGTTCATCCAAGTGGCTCTTTAATGGAAAAGTTCTCAAGCATATTTCCTGGAAGCGAGGGTGTTAGAAAGGCAATTGACACATTTAAGCCAGATATTTTGCTCTGCAGCCATGTGCACGAGGCAGAGGGCATAGAAGAAATGATAGGCAAGACCAAAGTAATCAATGTCGGGAAAAGGGGAAAGATAATTGAGGTTTAAATCATCATTAATAATTTTGAACACCGAATATTTTATCAATAAACCAAAATTTTAGAACTCAATAAAACTCAATGCCATATTTTTTATCTTTAGTCTTAGCCTCTTCTTGGGATTCTTCCTCTTCTTCGCTTTCTTCAGGCTTGCCCATTTTCTTCAGATCTTCCTCGCTGAACAGCTCTGCAAACAAGTCTTCTGTAGATTCCGTAGTTTCTTCTGTTGGAGAGATATTAGTTTCCTGATTTTGGGGCATTGATGCTGCACTTCCGGATATTGCAGAAGCGTTGGAAGCATCTCCAAAAATATTTGCAAAGGGGGATGCTGTGTTAGACTCAGGAGCAGCTGGCTGATTTGTGAACATTTCCACATCGCCCACAATATGCTGTAGCATTTTTATTACTTTTTTTATATCTTCATGAGAATCCTCTCTTGTGTCTATGGTCACTTTCATAGCATCAAACTTGGCGTTCCTAGCTTAAAAATCTTTTGGTTGATTAGGCGCTTGAATTTGCTGTTTTTGCAGGGTAGTTTGCTGCTGGATTGGCGGCTTTTTGCCTTTTTTTATGTAGTAGACAACCACAGGCACTATAAAAATAAAAACAAAAATAAAGCCAACAAAAAGCCGCAATTTTTTATTTGAGAAATCGATTTTGAATTTTTTTGCTGGAAGTTTCTCTTCTATGATTTGAGTTTGTTTTTCAGGAGTTTGCTGGGGCTGGTTTTCAGCAGGCTGCTGCAACGGCTGCTGTATTTGGGCGTCTGTTATTGATACCTGAGATTGATTTACAGGAGTGGCTATGCCAGCAGTTTGTCCAATCTTAAGCGCCAAAGATTTGTTTATTGATTTTGGAATGTCTTTGATGTAGTATTCAACAACAAGCTCCAAATCAAGCGTAGTCTTTTGCGGATCCAAATGTTCTGGAGCAATAAATATGTTGCTGATTATTGTATAAGACTGGTTTGGAGCAAGCTTAGCCAGATTTTGAATTATTTCTTTGTTGAAAGGAACATTCAGCCTTGATTTTATGTTTGTCAAGTCATAGATTCTGCTCGGATTATTGAGCTTCACAAAAACTATAAATTTCTGCCCTGGCCTGACTTCCGGGTATTCTGCTATTAAGTCTATAGCAGGTTTTGGTTCTATGGGGTTAATGTAGGTACTGTTTTCAAATAAGTCGTATACATTTTTTATTGTATATGCGTATTTCTCTTTTATTGGATATTTTCCTTCTGAAACCGGCTCAAGGTAAAATGAAAAGTTGAGCGTGGCGCCTTCATCCAATAATAAACTGCGCCTCACAATGTTGAAATCTTTCGTGAATCCCGAAGGACTTTTGATTATAGCTATATTGCCAGGAAACTCGTATGTTAAAGAGCCTTGTATCTTTTCTTTTAAGTTTGTATTTTGCAGGGAAACATTCAGGTAAAAAGGCTGTTTTATCTCGGTGTAGCTGTCAAAAGCCCTGATTATTTTTAACTGCCTTGGCAGAACTGTTATTTTTACAGTATCTGTTGTCTTTTTTTCAGTTTCATAGCTATTGAAATAACTTAAATTGCCGATTAGGTTATATGCACCTTGGTTGTCTGCAAGTATTTTAGCAGTGCATACCCTGTCGTATTTAGGCTGAAGAGAGCCCTGCCATTCCATGCTATTCCCATTTACAGCGCACCCTTTGACTTCCATAAGGGAGAATGGGGTAAAATCTTGATTAAATCTTATGCTTGTAACATCAAAATCTGTAGGATTGGTTATTGTAATTGAGAATTCTGTTGGTTCGTTAGGCAGCAATGTTTCCAGATTTGATTTGCTTGCCACAGTCAAGCTGCCTGTAAGCTTGTATATGTCAACATTAACTTCATAATAGCTTTGGTAAGTCGTTATGTTCCTATAAGAGAAATTTGCCCTGTTAATGCACACTTTAAAGACTACATTGGACTTGCATGCGCCATTATCAACGATTAGGTTTGTTGTAGGGGTTTGGGCAAAAACCTTGTTGGCAGTTTCATCATACCTAAAGCGAAAAATACCATCATCTATAACTTTGTCTGTATCTGTTATCACACTGCCAGAGAAGATTTTTGTTTCTGCAAAAACGATTGGCAAGGATAAGATAAAAATCACAAAAATGATTTTTTTTATCATAGGAATAAACTTTATTTTTGTTTATTTAAAATTAGCGATTTACTCGAACACTTTCTGCCAGTTCATGTAAACATTGTTGGCTACCTCCACAATATCCATGCTCTTAATCTCTGCAATTTTTTTATAGCTTTCAACCACATAAGCTGGCTCGTTTCGCTTATCTTTGTACGGGCTTAAATATGGGCTGTCTGTCTCGCAGAATAATTGGGTTATTGGGACATTTTTTGCTATGTCCTGGAATTGAAAGCTTCTGACAACATTGGTTGGAACTGTTAGAAACCAGCCATTGTCCGCTATTCTTTTCACCAAAGATTTTTTTCCTGAGAAACAGTGCATTATTATTTTTTTCAGTTTTGATGATTCAAGTAATTCAATGCATTTTAATTCTGCTTTTCTTGAATGAACAACAATAGGCTTATTTAATTCTTCTGCCAACTTAATCATTTTCTCGAAATCCTCAATCTGCTGTCTGCTTTCGCCATTCACAAAATCCAAGCCGACTTCGCTTATTGCAACAATATTATTTTTGTTTTTTCTTATAAATTCAATTTCTTCATAAATATTAAAATCAGAAACATCTATTTTGTATTCGCTTTCTTCTATTTCCTTTTTTAAAGCGTCTCTTGGATAGATTCCCATGCCGCATTTTACAATATCATACTTTTTGGAAAGTTCAAGGCACAACCTATTTGTTTCAGGATTTATGCCGTTTGTTATTATGTGCTTTAACCCAGCATTTTTTGCTCTTTTAATTACCTCATCAATTTTATTGATAAGCAAAGGATGGTCCAGATGAGTATGAATGTCTATCAAGAGGTTCATTTATAATATTATTTTAGTAATATTTAAATAACTATTGTGCTTGCTAGATAATATATGGATACAGTAAGAAGGAATGGAGTATAAAGTTTTGATAATTCTAGATTTATTCTTTAAAACATATTTATTGATGTTTAAAGATTTTTATTGAAAATGCCCTATTAATAAAATACCAAAAAATGAAACCAGTCAATCATATAAAAATAACTAAAGGAATGAGTGTAAATGATTTAGTAAAGCAGATGGATTCTGTAGGTGTGTTGGCAGGAGGCAGATTAGGAAAAGCAGTTGATATATGCGAGGCTATGGTTAAAGACAAAAATTGCAAGGTTTTTCTGGGATTGGCAGGCCCTTTAGTTCCAGGCGGCATGAGGGAAATTATTATTAATATGATAGAAAGCAAATGGATTGATGTTGTTGTGACAACAGGAGCTACTCTGACTCATGATTTGGGGGAGGCGCTTGGCTACAGGCATTATCAAGGCAGCGCTGAAGCTGACGATGCTGAGCTGTACAAAAAAGGCTTTGACAGGGTTTATGAATCTTATATGCCAAATAAAATTTATGAGGGAATGGAAGATTTTATTGCAGAAAATATTGAGCACTTAAAAGACAAGAAATCAATTAAAGAATTCCTATGGGAACTTGGAAGGCTGACGCCAAAAAAATCAATATGCAAGGCATGCTTTGAAAATAAAATTCCCTTGTTTTGCCCTGCGATTTCAGATTCCGGGATTGGATTGGTGGTTTGGGGGCAATTGGCAAAAGGCAAAGATATAGAAACAAGGGCATTTGAGGATTTGAAGGAGATAATAGATATTGCATGGATTGCTAAAAAATGCGGTGTTATTTATTTTGGAGGCGGAGTGCCGAAAAACTACATACAGCAGGCAATGCAATTTGCCAAGTCAGCTTCTTATGGAGTTCAAGTAACAATGGACAGGCCTGAGCCAGGCGGCAGTTCAGGCGCAGAATTAAGAGAAGGCATTTCCTGGGGCAAGATGAATCCTAAAGCAAAGTTTGTTGATTTAATCTGCGATGCGACAATTGCTATGCCAATAATTACTGCTGCTTTAAAGGAGAGGATAAAGGTTTAAAAATAGTTATCTTTTCTGTTATCTTATATGAAATCAGCAAAAGACATCAAATCAATGAAGTCAAAGCGGAAGATAGTGATGCTTACTGCATATGATTTTCCGACTGCAAGATTGATGGATGAAATAGTAGATATTATTTTAGTCGGAGATTCTTTAGGCATGGTTGTTTTGGGCTATGAAAATACGACAAAAGTTACAATGGATGATATGCTAAGAGCAACAACTGCAGTTGCAAGAAGCGCAAAAAATACTTTAATTGTTGGGGATATGCCTATTAGTACATATAATAATGAGAAAGATGCTTTGAAAAATGCAAAATTGTTTCTGGAAGCTGGAGCGCATGCTGTAAAGATTGAGAAAAAACCTGAAATTGCAGAATTTTTAGTGAAAAAGAGAATTGAGGTTATGGGTCATACTGGTTTAACACCACAGACAATAACAAATTTCAAAGTGCAGGGCAAAGACAAGGAGAGTGCTGACAAAATTTTGGAAGAATCAAAAAAATTAGACAAAGCTGGCTGTTTTTCTTTGGTTCTTGAATGTATTCCATTAGAATTGGCAAAAACAATAACAAACAAAATAAAAATCCCAACAATTGGGATTGGAGCTGGCATTCATTGCGATGGACAAGTGCTAGTCACAAATGATATTCTCGGGTTATATGGGGATTTCAAGCCAAGGTTTATCAAAAGGTATGCTGAAATTGGGGCAGAGATGAAGAAAGCATTTGAGGAATATGCAAAAGATGTCAGAAAAAGAAATTTTCCAACTGACGAGCATAGTTTTCATTGATTAAACAACCTTTATAAACCGATATTTCTTCTTAAATTTCTATATGAAAAATTCAATTTTTAATGATAAAAATATAGTAATAGGCATTACTGGAGGAATAGCTTGCTACAAAGTAATCGATTTAGTGAAAGAACTAAGAAAACTTGGGTCTAATATCCATATTATAATGACAGAGCATTCTATGCATTTAGTTGATGTAAAAGATTTTGAAAAAGCTTCTGGAAATGAAGTTCAAACCAGTTTGTTTCATCCAAAAATAAATTATATTGAATACATCAAAAAAAATAAGCCAATTAAACATATTTCTTTGGCAGATATTGCTGATTTGTTTATGATTTGTCCTGCAACTGCAAATGTTATAGGAAAGATAGCAAATGGCATTGCTGATGACTTATTGACAACTTCTATAACAGCAACTATTGCTCCTATTTTAATTTGTCCTGCAATGAATGTAAAGATGTGGAAAAACCCTATTGTGCAGGAAAATGTGAAAAAACTAAGAAAATTAAATTATCATTTTGCCGAGCCGGAATATGGGGATTTGGCCTGCGGCTACAAAGGAGTTGGAAGGCTGGCAAATTTGAAAAGAATTTTAGAGAGGATTGAATTATTATTAAGGCAAAGAAGCGATTTCAAAAATAAAAAAATACTTGTTACAGCAGGAGCAACTTTTGAAGAGATT
>CAYIKX010000069.1:0-6524 GCA_964364025.1 uncultured Methanosarcinales archaeon | reverse complement strand
AAAAAGAGGAGTTGAAAGAAATTTCCAATGAAATTAAATCAATAGGATTCGAGTGCTCTGATATAATCACAGGCCATTCCAAGAGCAACGTTATTGTTAATGGAAAAGACAGAGTCATTGAAGGTAATTATAATTTGATAAAATCTGGCTCACTAAGCCTATTTACACTTTTTAAGTCCTTAGGGGTTCCGGTAGGTGACAAGGCTAATTGCAGCTACAAGGTTCCAGAATTCATTAATAATGGACCACTTTGGATAAAAGAAGAATTTTTGTCCGCTTATTTTGGAAGTGAATTAGAAAAACCCAGATTAAAAAATAAAACCTTTATGCCTCCAAGCTTAGTTGTTAATAAAACTGAGGCTAACCTCAAGTCCGGCATAAATTTCATTACAGGCTTAATGAAAATGCTTAAGGATTTTGATATTACCTCAAAAATGAAGTATAAAGCTTATGGTAGAAGAAAAAGCGGAACAAAAACTTATAGGATATTCTTATATATAGATTCTAATCACAAAAACCTAGCGAATCTTTACGGTAAGATAGGTTATAGATATAACAAAAAAAGATTTCATCTTGCTAAACTTGGATACCAATACTTAAGTATAAAATTAAAGCATATGGAAATGTGTAATAACGCTTATAGCCGATTTACAAAATTGAGAAAAGAAGGACATAGTATCAGTGAGATAACAAACATATTAAATAAATCCGGCTTTGGATTTATTAAAAAAGGAACTATTAATTATTGGGTTTCATGCAAGGTAAAAAACATCGATAAACTTGGAACAACTTCCAAATTTATTGGCTTTAATGAATGGTCAGTTAAAAATACCAAAGACTTGGGAGGAAATGGCTTAGTTTGGGAAACAATAGATGATGTTCAACAAATAATGTGTGACGAATTAATTGATATAACTACTGCGAGCAGTAATCATAATTTTTTTGCAAATGGATTTTTAACAGGTAACTGTGTAAGGGTCCAGCTCATAAAAAATGGAAGGCAGGTTACAGCATTCTGCCCAGGAGACGGCGCAACAAAGATGATAGACGAGCATGATGAAGTTATTATAGAATGCATAGGCGGCTCAATGGGCGGCGCTAAAGGCGATATTCCAGGCGTAAGATGGCAGGTTATTAAGGTCAATGACCAGAGCCTGGATGCATTATTGAAGGGAATAATAGAAAAGGCAAGGAAGTAACCGTTTCGTCAGTTAACGCCGACAAACTTTTTACCGAAAAAGTTTGATCAAAAAACGTAGGATTCGCTTCGCTCATCCCACAAAAACATAACTAAAGGCGTGGAAACTAAAACAAAAACATTAAGAGCGACAGAAAGTTTTTCCACGGATTGAATTAAAATTATAAACACCAGTAACAAAACAACAAAATGCCGGAAATAAAAGCTTTTAACAGATGGAATGTTGACGGGATTAAAGTGGATGATCTTGGCATTCAGCCTTATATTGCTTTAAACCCCAGAATAGTTCCAAAAACCGGGGCAAGGTATGCTGGAAGCAAATTTTACAAAAGCAGGATATTTATTGTTGAGAGATTAATAAACAAGCTGATGATACCCGGCCATAAAGGCAAGAAGCATTACAGGACAAGTTGTCATATGACCGGAAAAGCGCAGACAGCTTACGATATTGTTGAAGAGGCATTTAAGCTGATTGAGAAAACAGTCAAAGAAAACCCAATAAAGGTTTTTGTCAAGGCATTGGAGAATGCGGCGCAAAGGGAAGAAATCATAACAATTGAGTACGGAGGAGCAAGATACCCCAAGGCAGTCGAGTGCTCGCCGCAAAGAAGGGTTGATTTGGCGCTGAGGCATATGGCTCAAGGAGCATACCATCGGACTTTTAACACAAAAAAATCAATTATCAACAGCCTTTCAGAAGAAATAATCAATGCTTACAGGATGAGCAGCGCTTCAAACGCGATTGCAAAAAAACTGGAGATAGAAAGGCAGTCTGATAGTTCGAGGTAAAAATTAAATTTTAACTGCTTTTTTAGTTATCTCCAAAGAGCAGCTGTGATGTTTTTTGCAAAATTTTTCACAGTCATCAGCTATTTTCTTATCCAGATAAGCAAAGTTGCATTCCCCACAAATGAAATATGCCTTGTTATTCTTAGTCAAAATTTTTACCATAAATGAAATTCCAAAATCTTAAATATAATAAATTTTCCCTTTTATCCCATGAAAGACTTACTGTTCGGCACAGCAGGAATTCCTTTAAGCGCAAATCCAAGGACTACAGCAGATGGCATAAAGCATGTCAAAAAGCTTGGGCTTGGAGCAATGGAGCTGGAATTTGTCCACAGCGTCAACATAACGAAAGACAAAGCTCCTGAGATAAGAAAAATTGTAGAACAGAATAATATTGTTTTGACGTGCCATGCTCCTTATTACATAAACCTTAATTCTGTGGAGAAAGCGAAAGTAAAGGCTTCCATTGACAGAATATTAAATTCTGCGAGAATAGCAAATTTATGCGGCGGCTATAGCGTGGCATTTCATGCAGGATTTTATATGGAGCAAGAGCCAAAAAAAGTTTATGCTACGATAAAACAAAATTTAAAAGAAATAATTTCAACATTAAAAAATGAAAACAACAGCATATGGGTAAGGCCAGAAACAACTGGAAAAGAAACCCAGTTTGGCAATGTGGATGAAATACTGCAACTGAGCCAAGAAATTGATAATGTAATGCCATGCGTTGATTTTGCGCATTTCCATGCAAGAACAAATGGAAAATACAACACTTATGGGGAATTTGCAAGCATTTTGGAGAAAATCGAGAAAGCTCTTGGAAAAAAAGGCTTGGAAAATATGCACATGCACATTACAGGAATTGCTTATGGCCCTAAAGGAGAGAAAAATCATCTGAACTTGGAAGAATCTGATTTAAGGTATAAAGAATTGTTAAAAGCATTGAAAGATTTTAAGGTTAAAGGTATTGCAATTTCTGAAAGCCCGAATATTGAAGAAGATGCTTTGCTGATGCAGAAGACATACTCAAAATTGTAATATATTAAATTACTTATCCGAAAGTAAACGTATAAATCTTGAAACCTTTTCCTTCAACAATCATGTCTATTACATGAGTATCATAATTCTCTGCAGAAGCAACATTATAAAGCTTGAACTCCTGCACTTTTGCTATGCTGCCGTTTCCTTCAAATACTACATCCTCTCCTTTATTTTTCTCATTTAGTTTGTCATTATCCAAATAAGCATAAACATCAGAGCTGTTGTCTGAGCCAGCTACTATATTTATTTTTTTTGCCTCGAAAATCAAAAACATTTCTCCATCATCGCTTATTAATTCCATGTTATCAGAATTGTATTTCCATTTTCCAGACAGGTAGACATAATTTTTGAAAGATTTTGCAGGTATTTTGAAATCTACTGTCGCATCGGGCTTTAACCCTTCATAGCCAAAATTTCCCCTCTCAAACTGATAGCCAAAATAAATTTCAGGCGTGCCTATTTTCTGGAATTCTGGAATTTCTGACGGCTTTGTTATGGTTATATTAATACCATTTTTTCTATTTTCCCTTTCCATTCTCTCGTTTAATAATTGCTGTATCATTTTTTCTGTCTCCTCATAAGCACCCTCTCCAATGTGGTCGTACCTTATGTAACCATCAACGTCAATTAAGTACTTGTGCGGCCAATACCTGTTTTGATAGAGATTCCATGTCACATAATTATTATCCTGGGCAACTGGATATTTTATTTGGTATTCATTCACTGCTTTCAGAACATTTTCATATTTTTTCTCAAATTCAAATTCTGGCGTATGCACGCCAACAATTACAAGCCCTTTATCCCTGTATTTTTTGTCCCAGTCTTTCAAGTAAGGCAAAGTTCTTATACAGTTGATGCAGGTATAAGTCCAGAAATCTACTAAGACTACTTTGCCTTTTAACTGCCCTATTTTTAACGGCTCAGAATTAATCCATTTATCTATTCCGAAAAAATCTGGAGCTATCGGGTATTTCGAGTTTTTTTCTTCTGCTGGCCTTGCCTTTGCAATATCCGGCTTTTGCGATTCTATATAAAGAATGGCTGCAGCTACCAAAACCACAACTACTAAAGTTAAAAATGGCTTTTTAACAAAACTAAGAGTTTTCATGATAAAAGTGAAGCTGCAAAAAACCAGTTTGCTACAACATTAAGCTTATTTGTAAATACTAATATCCCCAAAATCAACAGCAAAATTCCTACTACAATGTTAAAGTACTTCAACACAGTAGCTGATTTACTAATCAGATTTGTTGCCTGTGTTGTGAACAAGCCAACAAGTAAAAATGGAATTCCTAAGCCAAGCGCATAAGACATCAACAAAATAAATCCCAAGCCAGGCTTAGTGACAACCAAGGCAAATACGCTGCCTAAAATAGCGCTGACGCATGGAGTCCATCCGACTGCAAATGCAGCTCCGAAAACGAATGATGTGACGTAAGTCAAACTAAATTTTTTCTTGACTGCAAATTTATGCTCCCTTTCAAGAAAATTTATCTTTATCAGTCCTAAAATATAAAGTGCAAATAAAATAATTATTATTCCACCAATTCTTGAAAGCCAAGTCTGCACATTGTAAGAAACTCTTTCCAATATTGTATTTAATAAGACGCCTAACAAAGCAAATATAACTGAAAAGCCCAAGACAAATGCTACGCTGTTGAAAAACATCTTCAGCTTAGCCCCTTGCTGCCCGGTTGATGTGCCTGACAAATAGGCCAAAAATCCAGGTATTAAAGGCAAAACACAGGGGCTGGCAAAAGATACTATGCCTGCAATAAATGCAACAACAATTGTTGGCTCTACCATTTTATTTGGTTATTTTATAAGGTTTTTAAAAATTCTATTTTCAATTTTTTATCAACAATACGCGACCCATTAAAAATATTATTTATCTTACTTTCTTCAATATGCTACCCATCATCTTGTTTCGCCCCCTTTTGTGCCTGCAATCAAGTACCACAACAGGTTTTTCATCAAGAAATGATATTTCTGATGGTTTTTATAGTTTTTGTAAATTAATTCTCGTTTTGACTCTAGAATTCTCAATCCTCCTATACAAGTAAAAAATAATTCCCAAATAAGAAGCATAAGCAATAAATTCCAGCAAGCTCGGGTTTCCATTATAACCAAACAAACCCTTCAGAAAACTTCCAACAACGCCTTTTTCGTTCAAAATATGGTTTATGTCAAAAAGAGGTGTTATTATCCCACTAATCAAACCAGCTTCCTCAAATTCATGAATTCCGTGAGCAACCAAGCCGGCTGCAAACAATATCAATAAAACGCTGCTGATGTTGAACAGCTTCTTCAAGTTAATTTTTCTAGTGCTTACAAAAAATAAGTAACCTGCAATTACTGCTGCAACAATCCCGAGAGTGCCTCCAATAAAATTTATTCCGCTTGCATAATTCAATGCATTCATGAAAATCACTGTTTCAATCCCTTCTCTTATGATTGCTATAAAAATAATCATAAAAATCCCTATGTGCGAAAATAATGGAGTATTCATCAAATGGCTTTCCACTTTGCCTTCTATCTCTTTTGCAATATGCCTTTGTTGCATCATCCAAAAAATCATTGTTGTAAGAAGAAAAGCGCCAACCAGCATTGTTATGCCTTCAAAAATCTGCTCTGCTGCGCCTTCGAAACCATCTGCAAAAAATGTGAATATTAAAGTAGCGAGTATGCTTGCAAGAATTCCAAAAGCAATGCCATAATAAACTGTTTTTCTGTAATTTTGATTATTTGTCTTGTTTAAATATGCAAGAACTATTCCAACAACCAAGCTGGCTTCCAATGTTTCCCTTGATGTCACTAAAAATGATTCAAGCATTTTATTTCTTAATTATTAATGTGAATAAGCTTTTTTGCCACCTAAAACTTAACAATTGTTAATTTGGAATAGATGGATATATTTAAAGCTTTCTTTAATGCAAAATAAAGTGTTAAGTATTGATACAAAAACTATAATATTCCAGAAAATACAGATCCAATCACTTTTATGAAGAAGAAATAAAATCCCATTGAGCCAAAAATGTAAATAGGGATATACTTAATGCCTCCCTTTATATCGCCTTTCTCAACAATAGCCACTATTAATGAAGAGAATAAGGATATCACAAAAAGCGCTATCATGGAAAATTTCTTGAAATCGTCTACATTCACATTAACTTTTGAGAACGCAAATGGCAAGGCACGCACATTTTGTGTGGCAAAAGAAAGCTTGCTGATGAAATTTATCAGCACCTGAAGAAGATGAAAAGAAAGAGCGAAAAGCAAAGGGCTTATCAAAACAACAATAACAGAAATGAATATTACATAAGCCAGCGCAGATGCTGCCATCTCCTCTTTTAACGCCCTTGTTTCCTTCAGGTTGTCGACAAGCCTGTCTATAAGCTGAGATACATTGCCTCCGCTTTCCCCTTGGCTTTTTATCAAGTCTTCTGTGCGGGGCAGCATTACCGAGTCATACTTATCTGCAAGTTCCAGCAAT
>CAYIKX010000068.1:0-6533 GCA_964364025.1 uncultured Methanosarcinales archaeon | reverse complement strand
CGAACTCAAAGTCTATATCCTTGAATTCTGGAAGTTTATGCTTTTTCCTTAGTTCATTGTATTGCTTTTCTGTTTCGTTTTTGGGCATTTTATTATTTCTTTATGATAAGCCTCCGGAGGAAATTGCATCCTCGACCTGCGGATTTCATGCAGTAGCTACAAGTTTCGGCTAAATTTTCAGAATAAATCCGCCGCAATAGCTACTATGCTACGGAGGCATTACAAAGCAGATTGAGGTTTAAAAGTTTATTTAAATAACTTATTATTCCTCATAACCGTAAGTCCTTGCAAAGAACGGCTCTGGAGTTGACATCCATGTCCTTAATCCTAAGTATTGTTTTATCTTGGATTGTATCCTGTTGACATCTCTCCAAAGCTCTTTTTCCCGTTTATCGATTTCTGCATGTATTATTCTTTTCTCATAAACCGGCTTCATATATTTTAAAAACCAGTGGTTTTCCCATTTTTCATCCTGATAGTCTGATTCTATTCTGGCTCTGAAAAACATTTCTATCTCGCAATTTTGCGCAGTCATTTTTTTGCCTTGATGGACAACTTCAACATTCTGCAGATAAACAACATGGGCGTCTATGTCAAGAAGGTTTCTTAGATAGCCGCTGTATTTGCCTTCAGGGTACTTAAATGCGCGCCACCAGAACCATAGCTCTTTGCCCCCGTGATGAATGCCGCGCTGATAGACATTCTCAGAATAAAGTGTTTCTATATCCTCATGACCCTTTTCACCATCTTTGCCAAGCCAGCCTTCTTCAAGCAGCATCTCGTGAAGCATTATGTATAAATTCCTTAAAGAGAATACATCCTTGTATTTTATCTTAAATTCCGGAATCTTGGCAATTTCTCCCATGATTGGTTTCATTGAAAAATAGATTTATAAAGCTTTCTGTTTGGGCTGTTTGCAATCTTATCAGTTAAATTATTAAAACAAATTAAATTTTCTTTTATATATGTTAATAGGCATAGTCGGCAAGCCCTCATGCGGAAAAAGCACTTTTTTTAAAGCGCAAACTTTAGCTAATGTTGAGATAGCAAGCTACCCGTTCACTACAATAAGGCCAAACCATGGCACAGGCTATGTATGGGTTGATTGTGTTGACAGGGAATTCAATGTAAAATGCAACCCAAGGTTTGGGTATTGCATTGATGGCAAAAGATTTGTGCCAGTTGAATTGCTTGATGTTGCTGGATTAGTGCCCGGAGCCCATGAAGGCAAAGGCATGGGCAACCAATTCCTTGATGATCTAAATCAGGCAGATGTTTTGATACATATTATAGATGTTGCAGGCTCAACTAATGAAAAAGGTGAGTCTGTAACGCCATTAAGCTACGACCCTGCTAATGATATCAAATTTCTTGAGCACGAGCTTGATATGTGGTATTTGAGATTGATAGAGAAAGGCTGGGATAAGTTTGCAAGGGCGGTAAATCAGGAAAAGCCTGAATTGAACAAGGCTGTTGCAAAGCAATTGAGTGCTCTCAGAGTTACAGAAAAACTTATGGAGAGGGTAATTCAAAAATTAAATCTTGATCCGGATATACTGAAATGGGATAGAAGTGTTTTATTTAAAATTGCAAGTGAACTAAGAAGGGAGACAAAGCCAATGATTATCGCATGCAACAAGATTGATATAGCAGGCGCGGATAAGAATTTTGAAAGATTAAAAAATGAATTTCCAAAAAATATTCTTGTGTCATGCAGTGCAGAGGCAGAGCTTGCTTTAAGGGAAGCTGCAAAGCATGAATTGATTAAGTATGTGCCAGGTGATAAAAATTTTGAAATAACCCATCCCGAAAAATTAAATGATAAACAAAAAAATGCATTGCAATTCGTAAAAACAGAAATTCTTGAAAAATACGGCTCAACAGGCGTGCAAAATGTCTTGGATATTGCGGTTTTTGAACTGCTAAATTATATTGCAGCTTATCCAGTTGCAACAAATAAGCTAACAGACAAAGACGGCAGAACATTGCCAGACTGCTTTTTAGTGCCTAAGGACATAACAGCTTTGGAATTTGCATTTAAGGTGCATACGGACATTGGCAATAATTTCATAAAAGCAATTGACCAAAAGACAAAGCTTATTGTTGGCAAAGAACACACTTTAAAACATAGAGATGTTATAGAGATTGTGACGAGCAAGTAGATTAAACCACTACTTTTATAAACATAAATTAAAAACTTCTAGATGTGCGCTGGTGGTCTAGTGGTATGACTGCGGCCTTCCATTTTTGATAAGATGAGAGCCGCTTGCCTGGGTTCGAATTGTGAAGTGCAAGCATGCTTCGCACGCATGTCCCAGCCAGCGCATTTTTTATGTTTAAGAGCTTAAATCAACGGATTCTTTTCCTTTATAACTTCATAAATTTCCTTTGTTTTTGGAGTTTCTTTTTTTGTTGTTACCTTATTTTTTGTCACTGTTTTAGTTATTTTCCTTTTGGGTGTTTTTATGGTGGTTACTGTCTTTTTTGGCGTGATTTTCTTGATGATTGTCTTTCTTGCGCTCTTTTTGGATGGTTTTCCTGAAGAAACCTTCCTTCCTGCTGACAAGCCTATTTTTCTGTTTAATTGCACAATTCTCTTTCTCTGGCTTTTAATCTTCTTTTCAAGCTTAAGGCTGGATTTTTTAACTCCTTTTAACTTCCTGCCCAATAGATTTTTTATTTTTTTAATCTCTTCCTGTGATCCCCTTAAAGCCGAATCAACCCTTTTGATTTTAACTGATTGATTTTTTGAGCTTGGAAGTAATTTATTCACTGAATTTTTAGTAGAATAGACCTTGTCTGACAAGTTTTTGTTTTTAGATATAAAATTTTTCAACTTATCTTCAAAGGAGTTTATTTTACTTGAAAGCGCGCTTGCCGAAGAACTTAATTTTTTATTTATTTCAGTGATGGAGTTGTTCACATCCTTAATGGTGGATGTTATCACCAAATCATTGGATTTTTGAAAATTAATATCTTCAATGCACTTGTCTAAAGACATTCGCAAACTCAGCACCCCACTGTCAAGCGCAACAGCTTTTGACTCTATTGATTCAAGCAGGCTTCTTAAATTTGCCAGGCTAATGTGGATATTTGAAATATCCGTGCTTATCAAGCCGAAAGCGTCAACAGTCTTTTTCTTATGAATCAAAAATTCTTTCCTTAAACCCACTTATACCACTCCCAGATAGCAAAACATGAGTATAATATTTAAATGTTGCGGATTTTTTAAAGCCAAGCATCTTTATAAATTAAGCTTGATTACTCCTGCCCATGATAAGCATAGTAATCCCAACTTTAAATGAAGAGAAATATCTGCCAAAACTGCTGGATTGCATTAAAAATCAGACTTACAAAGGCTATGAGCTTATTGTAGCAGATGCTGATTCTGGAGATAAAACAAAAAAGATAGCAAAAAAATACGGCTGCAAAATCGTAAAAGGAGGCTTGCCTGCAATTGGCAGAAACAACGGTGCAAAAATAGCAAAAGGCGATATTTTATTGTTTTTTGACGCTGATGTGCAGATTGACAAAAATTTTTTAAAAAATGCAGTTAATGAATTTAAGAAGAAAAATTTAGATGCAGCCGGATGTTTCATATACCCAGCAGGCAATAATTTCATTGATAAAATTTTCTTTGGAATATTCAATTTATGGACTTTTATAACGCAGTATTTCTACCCAAATGCTTCAGGCGGAGGCATCTTTTGCAAAACAAGTATTCATAAAAAGGTGAATGGCTTTGATGAAACAATAAAGCTCAGCGAGGACATGGATTATGTTAAAAGGTGCAGCAAGCAGGGCAAGTTTAGGATTTTGAGAAATGCGAAAGCCTATGTTTCAATGAGAAGGTTTGAAAAAGAGGGCAGGTTCAAGGTTGGATTGAAGCTCTTATTGTCTGCTCTTTACAGGATTTTTTTTGGGGAAATAAGAAATGATGTATTCAGGTATAATTTAAGGTACAGAAAATGAAAATAAGCTTTTACGAGGAATTTCCAACAAAAGAGAATTTAAATAAAATTAAACTGATAAATTTTAATTCAGGGTTAATTGTTGCTGCCAAAAGCTTAAAAGAATTTTATTTAATTGAAAATGAAGTAAAAAAGTATAAAAACAAAAATATTAAAGAAACCATATACTGGCCTGTTCTTGAAAAAGAAGAAGGTTATTGGTTTTCTGCTTTCTCGAAAAATTCTGCATTAAAAAGAACAATTGATGAATTAAAACAAAATAGAAATTCTTTGACTGTAATGTGGGATGCAGAGCTTCCAGTGCAAAAATCCCTGATATTAAGGGAGATTTTGAGTTATTTTAGAAACAGAAAAATGATTCTTGATTTCTTCAAAAATGCTGAGAAATACAAAATTAAAATTCTAACCTCGGAATACCCTTTAGAATCAAAAATTTTACGAAACATATTATTTGATTTTTTCCTGGTTTCATTTGACCCAAAAAAATATAATAACAAGAAGATTGCAATGTCATATACGAGCTTTTTGAAGAATCATCCAAATATAGAGGGCTTTTTGGAGAAACAGGTAAGTATTGGCAAGAATATTTTTGGGGACAACTTTATAGTTGCATTAGGCACAATCGCCTTTGGCGTAAATGGCAACGAGCCGATTTTAACTCCTGAAGAATTGGCAAGGGACTTGAAAATTGTGAAAAATAATGGAATAAATGAAGTTGTTATTTTCAGGCTAGGCGGGTTGAATAAGGAGTATATTAAAGCCATTGAAAAATATATCTAACTCAAATCTTTAAGCTGACAATCTGAGAAATTCCATCCTCATTCATTGAAATTCCGTAAAGAATGTCTGCTTCTGAGACAACATTGTCATTATGCGAAATCATTATGTACTGCGCTTTCTCGGAATATTTTCTTATTAGTTTTGCAAGCCTTTCGCTGTTATGCTTGTCCAGGGCTGCATCAACTTCATCAAGCACATAAAATGAAGCAGGCTCATGCTCCTGTATGGCAAAAATAAAAGCCAGTGCTGTCAATGTCTTTTCTCCTCCTGACAATCCCCTTATGTCAAGGAACTTGCTTCCTGTAATCTTTACATTGACCCTTAACCCAGCCTCAAATGGATTTTCCTCATTTTCAAGCACAAGAGTTGCTTCTGCGCCCTTGGTTGTAAGCATTCCAAAAAAATTCTTGAAATTATTGTTGACAACATCAAAAGTCCTCATAAACAATTCTTTTTTCTTCCCCTCTATTTCTTTCATCATAGCCAATACATCATCTTTTTCCATGCCTAATTTTTCTTTTTTGTCTAAAAACTCATTATACTGCTTTTCTGCCTCATCATAAACTTCGAGTGCCCTCATGTTAACAGAGCCTATGTCCTGCACCATTCTTTCAAATTTGGAAATTTCATTTTTCAGCTGCTCTTCATTCTTTTCCAAATCAAGCTTTATGCCTTCATACTGCTGGAATTCCTGGCCTAAAGCAGCCAATGAAGCAGAAATTTCCGCGTTTTTTAAGGAGTTAAAATTAACTTTTATCTCGATTTGCCTGCTTTCCTCTGCCAGTTTGTCGATTGAAACCTCATTTTTTTGGATTTCCTCGTTTATTTTGTTCTGCTTCGCAAATAAATTTCTGAATTTGGTGTAGAATTCCCTTGCAAGATTTTCCGTTTCCTTAAGCATGGCCTCTTTTTGTACTATTGTTTCCTGCAGCTTCTTCAGTTCTTCTCCAAATTCTTCGTCGTCCTTGCCAATCTGCTTCAGTATTTTTTCAGTTTTTTCCTTCTCCGGAATGAATATGTTTATTATCTGGGCGTCAATGTTCTTTATCTCGGAGCTCAGCCTTATAATCTCCTCGCTAAGCTCCTTGAACTTCTGCTCAAAAGTGTTCAGCTCTGCGAGCAAAGTAGGGTCATTAAGCTGCGAAATCACGCTCCTTAATCTTTGCTTTTCAATCTTTAAGCTGGTTAAACCCTTATTACACTCGGAAATTTTGCTGTTAATCGCATTTATTTCATTGTCAATTTCTTTCTCTTTTGCCTGCAATTCCTTTTGCTGTTGCCGGGATGCATCAGTATCGCTTGGCTCCAAGTGCATCGATGTCTCAGATTTTATTATCTCGCCTTCGAGAATTGCCTTTTTCTCCCTCAGCTCAGTTATTTTTGATTCGTTTTCTGCCCTTTTTTTCTCAAGCACGTCTATAAGGTTTGTAAGTTCGCTTGATTTCCTCTCATTTTCTTCCAGGCTCTCTGCAACTTCCCTTTCCTTAAAGCCAAAGGCTTCCTTTTTTCTCTCCCTGAAGCCGCCGTGCATCGCGCCGCTCAGCTCTGCGGCATCGCCGTCAAGAGTCACGAATTTCGCTTTTCCTATGCCTAATCTTGAAGCAACATGGATATTGTCAACAATTAAAGTATCGGAAAAAACATACGAGAAGATTTTCTTAAATTTTGGATCAAAGGAAACCAGGTTTATCGCAAGCTCGTGAACCCCCTTTGCGCCTAATAATTTTTTAGCTTCTTCACTTGCTTCTTTTGAATTGATCTTGTTTAGCGGCAAAAATGTTG
>CAYIKX010000067.1:0-6563 GCA_964364025.1 uncultured Methanosarcinales archaeon | reverse complement strand
CTGTTACAACCTTTTGGCCCTCTCTTATTTCAAGAAACTCAAAAATGTCCTTTTCTTCTGTTCTTTCTCTCTTTTCCAGCAACTCCGGCGCTAATTCTTGTAATTTCTTTTCCTGTTTTTCCAAAGATAATCCATTGATTTCTTTTGCTATCTTTGCAACTTCCTTGCTTAATTCCTGCGCTTTTTCCTTTAATTCTGGCATTTCAGCGAATACCTTGCCTATAACAGCGCCAGGATCGGCTTTGCCCTTGTATTTTACTGCGTTCTGCAGGGCGTATTTTGTTATGGTTTGTTTTAGTTGAGGATCCATTATTAGCCACCTTTGTCCAGCATTCTCTGTTTCTCTTCTTTGTCTTTTTTCTTTGCTTCTATTTCTTTTTTATAATATGAAGCAAGCTCTATATTGTCGTCTTCTTGAGCATTCTTTAATTTTTCTTCATGCAGTTTAATCTGTTTGTCTAATGATTCAATGCCTTTTTGAAGCCTCTTTTTTCTATTAGTCATTAATCTTATCCTCTAAAGCATTTAGCTCTTTTTCAAGTATATTTAATAGTTTCTCTGCCGAAGAAATTTTGATTTGGACATTTTTAATATTTTTATTATCTCTGATATCTCTATAAACCCCATAAAATTCAATAAATTCAGAGCCGTTTATCCCTTCGCTATTCATCCACCTTTTGAATAGTTTATTTGAGAATTTTGATTTGTCTAAGATGCATTTTACAATAAAAATTCCTTTTAATCTTAAGACTGTTGAATATATTGCAGAATAAGATTTGACAAAATTGTCGTCTAATTTGTCCAATTCTAATAACTCTTTATTGCTTCTTATATGGTCTTTTGTTTCTTTTAGATAATTTTTAAAGTTTCCGTAATCAATTTTTATATTTTTCAGTTCGTCTAGAATATAGGCATTTATTAGTGGCTCTGCCTCCTGCACAATCTGATAGTATAATACGGGATATTTTTCAATTGCATTCCTGAACTTTTCCAATTCAAAAACGGTTATTTCCAGTTTTGGCTCTTTGAAGTTTACTTTAACATCTTTGTCCTTAGTTATGACCATAACATCTACATCAGATTCTTTTGTTTGCTCTTTTCTTGCATAAGAGCCATAGATGAATACCGAAGTTATGTCTTTCAAGTACGGCTCAAGCAAATGGATAATTTTTTCTTTTATCTCCAATTCAGGCTTTTGCGGAAGTATAACTACAACTTCCTGCCCAAGCCAGTCCTTTGGAACCCATACAGCTCCGCCGTTGCCTGACTTTACGACTGTTTTTACTATTTGCTCTCTTATCGATAAATCCTTTAAAATCATTGTATAGACAATGTATAGACAGAAGTATTTAAAGGTTGCGGTTTTTGAGGGATAAAAAATAAAAAGGAACCAGAATCCAAAATAATGTCAAATGAAATGAAACTGGACTTCTTTCCGGAATGGTTTTAAGCACAAAATCGAAAGCTTTATAAATAACTTCTACTAAAAAAGTAGTAACACAAAGACTAAGGGGTTCTTTTTGATTTTTCCCCTTATTATTTATGAGGGGGGCTTGATGGGAAGGAAAACTTCTACAATACCAAAAGCAAGCGTTGCAAGAATTCTGGTAAAAGCAGGAGCTAAAAGAGTTTCTGCTAATGCAGTTGATGTTTTTACTGACGTTTTGACAGACATTGCAGTCAAGATTTCTTCTAAAGCAGCACAAATATCAAAGCACGCTGGCAGAAAGACAGTCCATGAAGGGGATGTCAGGCTGGCTGCTAAATAGAGTTTGAATTTGAAATTATTTTTAAAATTCAATCTGTCTACGGCGTATTATTGTGCTCGCCTGCATTTACAGGCTCGCCAATATATTTAAGAAAGTATTTTAAATTACTATATTTCTCTTAACTTTAATGGGCTGGTAGTTAAACCTGGTATAATGCGCCCTTGGCTATTTATACCAAAATGGGTGAGGCTCCGGGTTCAAATCCCGGCCAGTCCATTTTTGTTTAAACATTTGATGATTATGGTAAAAGCAATTATTTTTGACGGTGGAGGGGTGATTGTTGACCAGAATCCTCTGATGAATAAATTTATTAGGATATTTAAGCCGAAGAATAAAGAAAAATTTTTACACGATTTAAATATAGAAGCTATACCTTTTTGCAAAGGGAAAATTTCAGAGAAAGAATTTTGGATTAGGATTGCAAATTCTATGTGCATAAATATGAATAAAATACCAGCAAACCTCTGGACAGAAGATTTTGACAAGTTAACAAAAATAGATAAAAAAGTCCTGCAAATTATTAAAAAATTAAGAAAAAATTACAAATTAGGCTTTATATCCAATACAATAACGCCTCACGAAAAAATCAACAGAAAAAGAGGGCTTTTTGATTTATTTGATGTTGTTGTGCTGTCGCATAAAATCGGTATGACAAAAGATGATAAACGAATATTTCTGATGACTGCTAAAAAACTTAATGTTGAGCCTAAAGAATGCATTTTTATAGACGATGTGAAAGATTTTGTTAATACAGCAAAGTCTGTTGGAATGGAGGGAATACAGTTCAGAAACAGTAGACAACTTGAATCTGAATTAAAGAAATTGTTATAAAATGTCAAAACTAATCTACACGGCTATCCATAAGAAAAGTTGAATTGTGTTGTGATTGATGTCACTAATTTAAATAATATTGAATATTTTAAATCAAAAAATGCTCGGCATAATCTCAGACACGCATGAAAATGAGGAAGCGATGAAAAAAGCTGCAGCTATATTCAAAAAAAGAAATGCTGCTTTTGTTGTTCATTGCGGCGACATAATAAGCCCACCAATGCTGGAGCATTTTCAAGGCTTAAGGATAAAATTTGTATTTGGCAATAATGATGGCGAAAAAGAAGGTCTAAACTTAATGGCAAAAAAATTTGGTTTTGAAGAAATAACTGAAGAGAAAGATTTTGAATACAAAAACAAAAAATTTTATGTGTATCATGGTACTAATGTAAAAAAAATTGACACTGCAATCAAAAGCAATAAATATGACTATGTGTTGACAGGCCACACGCATATAAAAAGAGATGAAAAAATAGGCAAAACTCGAATTATAAATCCAGGCGCCTTATTCAGGGCTTACCCATATACAATTGCTTTGCTCGATGTTGCCAGGGATAAATTGGAATTTGTGGAAATAGGGGCAAATTAAAAATGGAAGAATGCATATTCTGCAAGATTATTGACGGGAAAATACCGGCAGCTGAAGTTTATGAAGACTCGAAAGTGATAAGCTTCCTTGATATAATGCCAGCCAACAAGGGACACTGCTTGATTGTTCCAAAAAAGCATTCATCAACATTAGTGGAGATGAAAGATGAAGACTTGTTAGCTGCGATTCTGGCAGCCAAAAAAGTTGCAAAAGCATTGTCATTAAGTTTTGGCAATGCAAGCTTCAACATTGTGATGAACAATGGCAAGGAAGCAGGACAATTGGTTAATCATGCGCATATTCACATAATACCAAGATTCCAAAAGGACAGGTTAAGGATTAAATGGAGCCACATCAAGTATGAGGACAATGAAATTAAGGAGTATGCTGAGAGGATAAGGAAGTTTATTTGAGCAATTGCAGTTCAAATCCGGGAAAATTTTTCTTTATATTATTAAAATCCTTATCTTTGGCTACAAGCTTCATGGACCTATTTATGCACATTGCTGCTATTATAATATCCACTGCACCAACTGGCTTTCCTTTTTCCCTTAGCTTATTGGAAATCTCTATAGATTTGATGTAATCTGCATTTTCTGGAAATACTACTTCAAAATCCCTGCGCATTGATGGCGGATGCTCAATTGCTGTGAAAACTGTTATTATTCCTGCTTTTCTTTCTATAGCTATGCTTGTGTCAAATATTTCTTTCGTTTCCATTCCAGCCCTTTCATACTTTTATAAAATTTCATAGAAGATTTCTCATCCGCAAGCTCTATGCTCTTCTTAGTTTCAGGCGGAAGAAAGTTAATCAAATCCTTGCTATGGATGCTTTTTTTCAGCAAAAGCGCTTTTTCTATAATGCTTTGCCTGGCTATTTCGCTCCATCTTATTTCAGGATGTTTTTTCATTTCCTTGCGCACTTCGTCCGGCACGCTTAGTGTTATATGTCCCATACATATTATACATAATTGACATATTTAAATATCTTTCGGTTTTTCCATGCCAAACATTGTTTAGCAACTTTTATAAAACATTATCTTATTCTTTCTGGCTACGCCGAAGTAACTCAACCTGGCAGAGTGACACTCTCATAAGGTGTTTGTTGGGAGTTCAAATATACTCACTGGCATTAATAACTTCTAGTGGGTTGTTGAAAGTCTCCCCTTCGGCACTATTTCAAAACCAAAACATTTTAATAAATCTGAATTATTTCTGTTTTAAGTGATTTTTAATGGAGATGAACACTCATAACTTAAAATTAAATATTGGAGAAAAAGCGCCTGATTTTAGTTTGCCAGGCATTGACGGTAGGGTATATTCTCTAGGCAATTTCAAAGGCAAAAAAATACTTGTTGTCGTATTTATGTGCAACCACTGCCCCTATGTTCAGGCTTACATAGAAAGGATAAAGTCTGTGCAAAGTGATTTTGGAGTTAAAGGCATTCAGGTTGTTGGCATTAACTCAAATGACGAAGTAAACTATCCGGATGATAGCTTTGACAAAATGATTGAGATGGCAAAAGCAAAAAAACTTAATTTTACTTATTTAAGGGATGAAGACCAGACAGTTGCAAATGCCTATGGTGCACAGTGCACTCCTGAATGCTTTGTCTTTGACGGAGAGAGAAAACTAAGGTATCATGGCAGGATTGACGACAATTACAAGGATGAAAATGCAGTCAAAACCTATGATTTGAGGAATGCAGTTAATTCGGTGATACACAACCAAAAAGTTTCTGTGGAATTAACGCCTGCAATTGGATGCTCGATTAAGTGGAGATAGGATTTATTTTAAATTCTTCAAACACTCATCATAATTATATCTTAAAGCAGCATTATTCGGATGCTTCTTCAATTGCTCTTCTAAAACTTTCTTGGCTTGTTCGAACTTGCCCATCGACATGTACACAACAGCAAGATTGTTTGCGGGGCTTGGATTACCTGGATTGTATTTAACTGATTTTTTAAGATATTCAATAGCCCTATTTTTATCATTCATCTGCAAATATATTTTTGCTATTTCTGAAAATACTAATATATAATTTGGATTCAATTTTGCCGCTTTTTCAAAATGCCTTAGTGCGCTGCTGAAATCATTAATGCCAAGGTACATTCTTCCTGCTTGGTAATTATAGCGGGCGCTTTCCGGATTTTCCTGTAGCTGCTTAACAATTATCTTTGAATATTGCCCTGCTTTTTCTTTTACGGTTTTTTCATCTTTCAATGAGCCGAAATGATGCAAAACAACATCGATCTTTTTATATTTTAGATTTTTTTCAATTATCGAGTCTTCCGCAAGCTCATGTATTTTATGTTTAAAATAAATCCCTAATTTATTTTTAAATAGCCTAACTAAAAAATGAGGGATGTAGAATGGATAATTCCCGGCTAATTCAAAATCAGACTTGTTTTTTACAGCACCTTCAAAGAAATTGTTTAAGTATGATCTTTGTTCTAATTGAAATCCAACAAAATCTTCTGGATTCTCAATCGTGTTTTTTATTTTGCTTAAATCCTCTTTTTCAACTACCTCATCAGCATCCAACACCAAAATCCAGTCTTTAGCTGCATGCTTCAGGCTTTCATTCCTTGCAGCAGAAAAATCGTCAATCCAATTAAAGTGAAAAATTTTTGCTTTATATTTTTTAGCAATTTCAATTGTTTTGTCTGTGCTTCCAGTGTCAACAACAATGATTTCATCAACAATATCTTTTATAGAGTTTAGGCATTGCTCTAGATATTTTTCTTCATTTTTTGTTATTATGCAAAGAGATATTGAGGGCATTTTGTCAAATTTTATTGTTTATTTAAATGCAAGGAGGATTAGTTAAATTATACTTGCATGTCAACACAGATGTACCATTTGGAATGTTAAGGTAAAGAGTGTCCCCCTCCTCATTCCATACTGCAATCTTCTTTCTAAAGTATAAATCTGTTGAAGTATTTGTCCCGTTGCCAGTATGTACACTTAATTCAGCATTAAACTCTAAATTAAAAACAGGAAATGTAAAAATATGGCTAGTTGTAGCATTATCCTTAGCAATCCAGCCACTCATATCGACTGAGTAGGGACATGAATTTTTAAGAGTAAAATATTCATTGCTCAAGTTATTCCTGGCGGGAGCGTAATTAAAGTCTAGTACACTTATGCAGTTGTCAGATATAAAATTATTTTGCGTTGCGTTATTTGAAATGTTTGTTGTAATATTTGTTGTTATATTCAAAGTTGCAGTGACATTTATATCTTCAGTGCACATGTTATTCTCGCAGTCCTTGTCGCATGATTTGTTAAGCAGCCATGCATAGCCATTCTCACCACATATCATTAAATTATCATTTTCGCATTTTAGAGAGTTTACTTTGCATATTGG
>CAYIKX010000066.1:0-6592 GCA_964364025.1 uncultured Methanosarcinales archaeon | reverse complement strand
CAAGTACCATGGGAAAAAGGCTTTAATTAAGCTCGTTCCTAAATATACAAAAGCTAAATATTCAACTAATTTGCTTAACCCAATGCCGACAGCAATTCCGATTGCTCCTCCAGCCAACCCAAGCATTCCGCTTTCAATCACAAAAATAAGCAAAATATCCTTGTTTTGAGCACCAACAGATTTCATTATGCCAATTTCCTTAGTTCTTTCAATTACAGCAGTATACATTGTATTTGCTATTCCAATTCCCCCAACAAGCAATGAGATTGCTGCTATGCCAACCAAAACTACCTGAACTATCGTTAAAATTGTGTCCAAAGTTTCTAAAATCTGCTGTGGTGTCTGGACTTGAAAATCTTCCTTTCCAAGCTCTAAATCTCTATCTCTTCTCATTGCCTTTTCAATCTCATTTGCAACATTGTTAACATCAACGCCTTTCTGGACCTTGACAGCAATAACATCAACTTTCTTCTTGTCTATCTTTAGAACTTCCCTCAAAGTGTCTTCAGGAATTATAACAACACTGTCCTGCTGCGGATTCCCGCTTTTCTTTAGGATGCCAACAACCTCAAACTCGGCATCATTTATCTTGATTGTATTGCCAAGCTCAATCTTTTTCTTCTTGAAAACCCCTTTGTTGGCAACATTATTGCCGATAAAAGCCTTGAACCTGTCGCCCTTTTTAAGCAATCTTCCACTTTCTGTTTCATACCTGTTTACTTCTGTTATCAGCTTTCTTCCTTCCTCGTCTTCAGGCATTGATGCTGCAAAATAAAACTTGACTTCTTTATTAAACTCGAGTTTTGCAGGCTTTATCAGCCTTGCGCCTGCTTGCTCAACGCCATTGACTCTTCTAATAACATCAATATCATGCGTTGTCAGGTTAGAGGCTGCGCTGCTTCCTGGCGGTCCAGCAAACTGCAAGCCGGATTTTGCCTGCACAATAATTTTATCAGCGCCAATATTAAGAAAAACATTTCCAATTGCTTCCTTCATTCCCTGCCCAAGCGATATTAAGCCAACTACTGCAGCTATTCCAATAAATATGCCTATCATTGTGAGCCAGCTTCTAAGCTTGCGATGAAATAAATTGCTAATTCCAACCTTTATGTAGTCTTTTATCATTTGAATCTCAATGCCTCAACTGGCTGCAACGAAGCTGCTTGTCTTGCAGGCATTACCCCAAACAATGCTCCAATAAAAAATGAAAATAAAAGTGCGCCAAAAAATAAAGAGTATGAAAAATAAGCCTCAATTAGTGTGGTTCCAAGCACATTCTTTGCTATCAACTCAACACTTTTGCTTAGCCCAAATCCAAGCACTACTCCAATTAAACCACCAATAGCTCCAAGCAACCCGCTTTCAATAATGAAAATCAGCAAAATATCCTTGTTTTGAGCACCAACAGATTTCATTATGTCAATTTCCTTAGTTCTTTCAATTACAGCAGTATACATTGTGTTAGCAATTCCTATGCCTCCAACTAGCAATGAAATGGCAGCAATCCCAATCAGCACAGACTGGACAATGTTTAGGACATCGCCAAAAGAACCAAGCAATTGCTCTGGTGTCTGAATATCAAAATCTTCCTCATCTTTTTTAACATCCCTAAACCTTCTCAGCTCAACCTTTATTTTTTCAGCAATTGTATTCACATTTTCTACATTTGCGGCTTTAGCAATTATTGTGTCAATCTTATCTGGCTCATTAAATATGTCTCTTAAAGTATCTTCTGGAATAAATACTGCACTGTCATGGGCAGGGTCGCCTGTTTTGTCGTAAATTCCTACAATGATAAATTCCTTATTGTTAATTTTTATTTTGTCTCTTAATTTTAGCTTTTTTCCAAGCATCTCCTTACCAATAACATTAAACCCAATTGTTGCGCTGAATCTGTCATTGTCCCTTAAGTCCCTTCCTTCTCTTATTTCCCTGTTTTGAGTTTCTGCAATAAGCTTTCTTTCATCACCTTCTGGAATGCTGTGGATAAGGAAAAAGCCGACATTATCTTCAAATTCGACTTTTGAGTTTGCTAATACAAGCCCAGCAGCATTTTCAAGCCCGCTGACTTTTTTTATAATCTTCAAGTCGTCTTTTGTAAGCTTAACAACAGGGTTTAATCCAGGCGCACCAAAACCACTTTTTGCAGTTATGAATAATTTGTCAGTTCCAATCTTCTCAAATTCTCTATTAATCGCTTGCTTAAAACCTTGGCCAAGAGAAATCAAGGCAACTACTGCAGCTATTCCTATAAATATGCCAATCATCGTAAGCCAGCTTCTCATCTTTCGATGGCTTATTGTACCAAAAGCAAAATTAAAGTAGTCCCTGAACATCTTAAGACAGAAAAAAAATTATTTTTTGTTCTTCCTTTTCTTGTAATAGTAATAAGCTGCTCCTAATACAAGTACAACTATTATAGTCCAAACAAAATTATTGTTTTTCTTAACGCCGAAATTTTTTGCTTCGCTGCTGCTGTACAGCTTTAATTCAACCTCTCCATTTCCCTTATAGTTATTGTTGTTTGCATCCTTATAAGTAACTTGAACTGGTATCTTTACGCTATTTTTTCCCTTGACAAACAACTTAAACTCCGCTGTTGAGAAATCATCACTGTCAAGCTTTCCAATGTAAACTTCATCGGCTCCTATCACCTCTATATTTTCATTTTGCAGCACTTTGACATTGAGGAATTTTATGTCAGGGTTTCCTTTGTTCACAAGCCTTAGTACAACGCTTCCAGAGGTTTCTGGTATGTACACTTCAGTCCTTTCCAACGTTACGCCTAAATCAGGAATGTCTCCTACAACTATTGTAACAAGATTTGTTTTTGAGTAATTCCTATTAAGAACGTCAGAGTATGCAATATTCAACGGCACTTTGTAGGCCTTTGACGCAGCATCGGAATCAACAAGCAGCTCAAACTCTATGGGCAAATTTGCCTGTGGTTCAATATAGGAAACAACCTTTTCATTTGTAGAGCCTACTGGCGCAAAAGGTCGTGTTTCATCCCCGCTTTTATCAAGGTTTAATGATATTTTTATGTCCTTTAAAAGAGAAGTTGCATAATTCTTGAGTTCTATATTTAATTTAGTCTTGTCGCCTGGCGCTGTTACAACAGGCACTGTAAAGAATTTTTCAACTGCAAGTATTGCATCATGAGTTTGCACCCTTATTTTGAATCCCTCTAATGTTACCCAAGACTCAACATTGTCATTTTTGTATTTAACTTTGATTTCATGGTTGTCATCAACTGCGTCCTGCGCAACCTTCAGCTTGTATTTTACAATTACGCTTTGCTTTCCGTCTTGTGATGTCCCTAATGTGCCTATAAACTTAGAGGGGCTTTCTCCCGGCAGTAATGAAAAAGGATACCCTGGCACTATTTCAAATATCAAATTATAAGCTGTTGTCCCATTATTGTCAAGCTTGAAGCTGACTTCAGTTTGCTTGCCAGGCTCAACCTGGTCTGGCTCTTGTTTAATCAAACTGACTATAATACTGGGCGATTTTCCAAAATATTGCGTGTTTACTGCTGCATGAACAGCAATTGCTAAAACCAAAAATACTATCAACCAAATTGTTTTCTTCATTTTTATCACCTTTCGAAAATTTAATAATTTTTGGAGGTGCTAGAAA
Organism: uncultured Methanosarcinales archaeon; assembly: GCA_964364025.1. Taxonomy (GTDB): domain Archaea; phylum Nanobdellota; class Nanobdellia; order Woesearchaeales; family GW2011-AR4. The sequence goes on along the minus strand of CAYIKX010000066.1, from coordinate 2,953 downwards.
CTTCGTTTCTATCACCTGTGGTTGTCTAATGATTTCACTATTCTGCCGTCCTTTAAAAATTCTATGCGTTCTGCAACCCTTGAAAGATTGGCATCATGGGTTACCATCACAATAGTTTTATTATCTTTTTTATGAAGCCTCTGTAAAAAATCTAAAACAACTGTTCCAGTCTTGCTGTCCAGATTTCCAGTTGGCTCATCCGCTATTATGACCTCTGGATTATTTGCAAGAGACCTTGCAATTGCCACTCTTTGCTGCTGGCCTCCGCTTAATTCAGTTGGCTTGTGGCTAATTCTATCTTCAAGCTCGACTAATTGCAGTAACTTATTCCCGGTTTCTACTCTTTTCTTTTCGTCTGTGCCTTGAAAAATCATAGGAAGCATAACATTTTCCAATGCTGTCAAAGTTGGAATCAAGTTGAACTGCTGGAATATAAATCCAATCTTTTTTCCTCGTATTTGTGCCAGTTCTGACTCACTTAATTTTGAAATATCGTGAGCATCAAGCATTATTTTTCCTTTTGTGGGAACATCTAAGCAACCTATCATGTTGACAGCAGTTGATTTCCCGCTTCCTGAAGGGCCCATCATAGCCAAAAACTCGCCTTGCTTGACTTCGAGATCAAGCCCCTGAAGCGCTTTAACTTTTACTTCACCCATCTCGTATATTTTCCACACATTCTCCAGTTTTATAATGCTCTTTCTCATCTTAGCGATTTTAGTTTTGTGATAGTATCCTTCAATACAGATTTTATTTTTTTCCTGTCCTTTTCTGCTGAATAAAGCTCAAAAATAGTTGCCCTGAATTCATTAAGCTCCGGATTCAATTCCTTAAAGGGAAGCTGCCCTTTTTTCAGGCTGTTAAATATTTCAAGCATGAAATTCATCTCTCTTCTGTCAGTTATCTTGCCAAATGCATTCCATGCGGCAATCAGGTTGTCAACAAGGGTGTTTTTGCTTTTGTCTATAATGCCAAGATGCTTTTTTCCTTCCTTTGTGAGAAAATAGAGTTTTTTCCTGCCTTGTGCCTCGACTTGAACAAGCTTTTCCTTTAGCAGTTTTTCAAGAAGCGGATATATTGAGCCAAAGCTGGGTTTCCATGTGCCTGTGTCTTTTTCTATCTGCTTTATCAAGTCATAGCCTGACAGCCTTTTGTTTGACAAAGTCTTCATTACAATCAATCTCAAGTAGCCGGCCATCATTTTGCACCAAATATATCGTAGTCGATATATCGCATTCGATATATTGTAATGGCATACAAATATATAAATGTTTTGAATCTGATTTTTGCGCCATTTTTAACAAAAACGTTTAAATAATGACATATATTCGTAATTCCGATGAAAGAAATGAAAGAAAAAAAGAAATGGGGCTTGATAGTATTTATGATAATAATAATGATAGGCACAACTTTCAGCTTCGTTTTCTTTGGCTTTTCCCCTGCAACTGAAAAAGTAAAGTACAATGGAATAACATTTGTCAGGTTTACAGACAGGTGGGAAGCCAAGATAAATGGCGTAACTGCAGCTTTTAGCTTTCTGCCTGCAGAAGCAGAAAATGTTTCTGCATTTGATGATTTTTCCAAAATTCTGCAAAGCAGATTCGAAATAGATATTACTTCTGACTTAAACAGCACCTATAAGGAGTCAATTGCGCTTGCGCAGCACCAGATGGGATTGACATTAGCAGCGTATAATATTTACTTAAGGAAAGGATTCACAACAAACAATACCTTTAACCTGCCTGTTATAAAATGCGCCGATTCAACCCTAAATGTGCCTGTTGTTTATTTCAGGTACGGGAATTCAACAAATATTCATATAGAAAATAACTGCATAATTGCAGAAGCTTCAGCAAATGCAGATTTCGTTAAAGTGAAGGACAGGCTGTTATATGGAATCCTTGGAGTCATAAAATGAAAGATCCAAGAAAGAAATTTGATGTTTTAAAGGAAAGTTTTGAATCTGGAATTATTGACAAGGAAGAATATGAAAGGGAAAGGAAAAATATTGAGCCTGAAATAAAGGAATTTGACAAGAAAGTCGAAGAATTGAACAAGCCTGATTTAAATGAGGAATCTAAAAAATTGTCGAATGCGAGTGAGCAGGTAGCTGGCGAGCGAGTCTCTTCGCGAGCCTCGCAAGTCACAGAAACTCGCTCACAATCGACTGAAAAAATCTTAGTCATAAGCATATCTGCAATTCTTTTGCTTTTAATCTCTATCTTCGCTTTCAGCTATTTTTACAAGCCTGAGCCGAAGACTTTAGAGGATTTACACGTCTTAAATTTAAAAGGAAAGCTTAAGCCAGAGCAAGGCTATGTCTACAAAGGAGCCTATAGCTTTGTAGCTATTGATAATCTGTGGTATACAGAATTGAAATCTCCGAAAGGAACAAAAATGTACAACCTGGCTTTGCGCTATTCTCCCAGGGATTTAAAGGACGTAGTTATAGAAGGCACTCTTGATACTGAGCTTTTCAATAATCAAACTGAATTTTATAATACTTTCAACCCAACGGGCAAAGAACTGTCATATGTTACCCTAGCTGTTGCAGACTTTAGTACCCATATGTCAAAGGTATTTGAGAAAAATCCTGTTGCAGCATGCGACAGAAATGAGACAGAGCCTTGCAGGACAAGGCCAATTGTAACTTGCGAAGATAAAGATAAGTTAGTTCTCTACATAAAGGAATCTAGCAGATTCAGGACATATTACAATAACAACTGCATTGTTGTAGAAGGCAGCGGATTTGATTTGGTCAAGGGGGTTGACAGGATTTTATACAATTTATATAATATTATGGATCAGGAAGAGGCATAGATGGAGCATTATTTTTCACAACAACAAAAATCGTCATCATAAATTAAAAAAATAAATCAAAAAATAAGGAGCCATGAGTTTGAATTCTACACAGCTTCCGGAGTTTTCTCAAAAGACAAAATTGACAAAGGCA
>CAYIKX010000065.1:0-6639 GCA_964364025.1 uncultured Methanosarcinales archaeon | reverse complement strand
ACTTTATTCACATTTTATAAACCTTTCGGTTTTTTACTATTTAAAAATGACTACTTTTATAGTGATAAAGCTCTAAAACAAGTTTGCGAGTATTGACTGGTAAGCTTCACAAGGAGTCCAGCAATGGGGGCATTTGCCTTGTTTAATCTCCTCCCTTAATTCCTTCACAGATTCTTCTTTCCAGTATTTTTCCATGTCAAAATCTATTTCCCTTATATTTGCAAGCCTTTTTGAGTATATTGTGCATGGATAGATAAAACCAAAAGAGTCAATAAACAAAGAGCCTGCAAGCGCCTGGCATGTGATAGGCGATTTGCCTGTCTCAAGATACTTGTCAGCCAGCTTTAAGTAGCGATGCTCAAGAAATCCTATTGGAGTTAATTTGTCTTTTCTGCTTTCCCTGTGTTTTTTTATGTCTTCCTTGAGCTGGCTTGTGTCAGAGTCAAACTCTTTATTGTCATAATAATGCCCTGAAGAATGGACAATGTTCATGTGAAACTCTTCGTTTTTTATGTCGGGAACATCTTTTCTGACCTCTTCTATCATTTTCTCGAAAGCACCTTTATTGAACTTTGAAAGGGTAAACCCAATCACAACCCTAAAATTCTTGTCTTCAATTTTTCTGAGCCTTTTCACTGTATCTATGACTCTGTCAAAATCCCCTTTCACTCCTCTTAGATAATCGTTCAGCTCTCTTGTGCCGTCTAAGCTTACTGTAACAACAAACCTGTTTGGATTAAGTTCAAGAATTTTTTTTACCCTGTCCTCAATCACGCTTGGCATCAAACCATTTGTTGGGGCATGAATATGATACAAATTCTTGCAGTTTTCTATTATGATCCTAAATATGTCGACAATATCATTTCTTAGGAAAATTTCTCCTCCGGTGACATCAACCCATGAGAATTTATTTGATTTTTTGAAAAACTTTTCAATTTCTTCAATAGTAAGCTCGTTTTCCGGCTTTCTCTTCCATATGCTACATGCAACGCACTTCGACTGGCATTTGTAAGTAACCACAAAGGTAAGCTTATAAGGAAAATCAAGCCTTTTATAGTTTGACTGCACAATATTCTTTACCAATATAAGCGGCTTCCTCATTTTTTTGTCATGTTGTATAAAATATAAGTTTTATCTCTTACAGACATACTTTTGTAAACTTTAAGGCTGAAATTCTGCTTAAGGCTCTTGCAGACAGTGTCTCTAAACGGCTTGTAATTGACGCACCAGTAGCCCTCATGAAACAATACGCAATCATAGTTTATAAAAATATTGTTTACTATTTCTGGATTTGAATAATAAGATGTTTGCAATGCATTATTTCCATTTACAAGAAACATTGAGGGAACATGCGTGAATATAACACAATTAGCTCCAAGTTCTTTAGTTGCATTAATGGAAAAATCATGGTCTGTTCTTGCATCCCAGGCTTCTTCGCCTATAGCGCTTACAAATCCTATATATGGGATAAAAGATAATGTGATGATTGTGCCCACTATTGCACCTGAAATATATTTTTTCCTCACGAATCTTACCATTAAGCTGGGAATAAAGTATGCACCCATGCCTCCTAAAATAAAAACAGGAACAAAAAGCATCTGGGAAAACCTTACATCTATTCCGTAGTTGAATGAGCCTGCATAAAATAAGAGGTAAATAATGAAGAAAAGCAGGAACCAAATTAACATGGACGACAATTCCATGATTTTTCTTGAACGATATAAATAAACAATTCCTAAAAATGCAAGAAAAGTGTATGCAATCGGAAACCTTTGGTTATCGAAGAAAAAGCTTCCATTAACCTTCAAATTGTTATTTATATACTTTGAGCTGAATTTATAGCCTTCTGGATTGCCCCAGCTTTCATTTAAGAAATGCTTGCTGTGGAAGACATAGGGGCTTATAAAAACCAGGAATAATAAAGACCCCAGAATAATTTTTCTGTCAATTTTTTCCTTGATGAAAAACAAAACAAAAGGAGCTGCAAGCAATGGTGCTTCCGGCCTCATCTGCATTGGGAATGCAAGCGAGGAAACAAAAAATACAATTGATGGAATATCCCTTTTATCAAGAAAAACCCTCAGAGACATTAAAGTCACCAGCGAGAAGAAAACAAACGCTGATTCTGCGCTGATTGTCGGCGCAAACAAAAGCGAGATAGGATTTAATGACATAATCAATGCAGCAAAAAGCGCGCCTTTTTCGTTCCTGAACCAAAGATAAACTGAAATAAAAATCAGGACTATAGAAAAGGATGATAATAATATCATAAAAAATGATGCAATTTGCTCGCCTGCTCCGAATACAAAAAAAACTGGCGAGATAATCACCGACAGCCCATTAGGCTGCTTATTTAAAATCCCCTGGAAGCACTTATGAGGAGTCCCATAGTTGCATAATATTGATTTTCCCTCATTCGCTATGTTCTGCGCTATGTTGAGATAAATGTCCTCGTCAAATAGCAGCCTGTGCGTGCTAGGTACAACAAAGGCCCTTAAAGAAAACCCTCCAATAAAAATCAGAATTAAAATTATCCAAGTCCTTTTTTTTATTTTTTTCAAATTTTCCTTAAAGTATGCAGCGCTGAATGCAAAAGAGAACAATATCACTATGAGATTCACAATTATTACAAGAGGTATGAGATAAAACAAGACATTCACGGAAAGTTTAGTCCAATAAAATATAAGCGCGAATGTATTTATCAAGATCAGCAGGGGCAGAGCCTCAAAGAATTTGTCATTCAATATTTTTTTCCAGCTCATTTTTTTGTTATCAGATATTCTCCCAAAGCAAGATATTTGGACTCTGTGTAGGCAAAAACCTGCAGTGCATCCTTGGGCTCATTGACGATGGGGTATCCGTGAAGGTTAAAGCTTGTATTGAGCAGGATTCCATACCCTTTCTTTTTCTTCACGCCCTCAAGCACTTCTCTGAAAGTATTATTCTCATTGCCCAGCATCTGAGGCCTTGCGGTATTGTCAACGCTTAAGACAGATTTTATCTTTTCAAGTGCATTTTCCTTTGCATCATAACCCATGACCATGAATTTGTCATACTGGGTTACATCCTCAAAAATCTTATCTGCATCCTCCTGCAAAACAGAAGGGCAGAACGGCTGGAACCAGCTTCTTTGCTTTATTTTAAGGTTCAGCTCGTCTCTTATTTTCATTGAATCCGCGGGAGCCAAAATGCTCCTGTTTCCCAGAGCCCTTGGACCAAGCTCCATCCTTCCTTGGAACCATAAAACAAAATTGTTTTTGCATATTATGTCAGCGACTTTTGACGAGATGCTGCTGCATTTCTCGATATTGAATCTTTTTTTATTTATTTTTTTGACAAAGTCATCCTCGTTATAATTCGGGCCTAAATAAACATCATCAAACTTGCATATTTTGATTCCATTTTTTAAATAATTACAATAAAGCGCAGCGCCTATCGCCAGTCCGCCATCTCCCATATGCGGAAAGATATGCCATCGCTTGAGGTAAGGAAGCACTTTCTGGTTGGCCTTTATGTTTGATGCAACCCCACCGGACCAGCACACATCTTTCAATCCAGTATGCTCTATGAAGTTTCTGAATAAATCCACCATGTGTTTTTCCAGCGTGCTTTGCGCCATGTAAGCAAACTGTTCTGGTGAAGTATTCCATAGGATTTTCTTCAACTCCTTGTAGCGCTGCACAACATTATGCTTTGACCTAATATTCATTCCGTTGACGTCAAAAAATCCAATCATCTTGTTTTTTGATTCAGGAATTGCATTCGAGTAGCTTGCAAGCGCCATAACTTTTCCTTCGTCTTCAAGCTCCCTCATGTTCAAAAGAGAGGTTACCTGCTCATAGAATATGCCAAGAGAATCTTTGCCGGAGATTGATGAAATTCTTTCAATTTCTCCATTTTCAAATATGCTTGTGCTTCCCGATAATCCATCCCCAATTCCATCAAGGGTTATTACAAGAGCCTTGCTAAAGCCTGATGTGTAAGCAGCTGATGCGGCATGTGCTGTATGATGGTCGATTATACTTAGGTTAAAGTCCTTGAACCCGAGCTTCTTCAATTCCTTTTTTATTTTAATTTCCGTTAATCTCTTTGTTACTGTTGAAGGGCCTATTTCGGTTATCTTATATTTGAAACTTCTTCTTAAGTCATGCAGAATAGGGAGTGATGTATTTCTCCTTCTGAAATTATAATAACTGTCCTTAAGCTGTGCAAAATATCTTGTCAATGTTTTTGCGAAATCAGAAGTGGAGATTGCAACATCATTTATGTCTGATGGTCTTAAGTTGGCATAGCGCAGGCAGGCTTTTATCGACTCTCTTGGAAACCCGACATCGAGCTTTCTTTTTGTAAGGCGCTCTTCGTTTATGGCGACAATTATCTTCTCGTCTTTTACTATGCAGGCGCCCGCATCATGCCCATCCCAGATTCCTAGTACGTACATACATAATCACTCGGCATAGTTAGAAAGTTACATCTCCTTTAAAATCCTTTTTAATATCGAAAACCCATCGCTCACTGACCTTAATTTGCCTTCTCCGTGTATCCTTTTCTTCTCGTAGCTGGGTATTTCGATTACCTTCAATTTTTTCTTCGCGACCTTTATGCTTATTTCAGTCTCTATGCCGAAACCATCGCTTTCGAGATTGAGCTTCCTTATGACATCTTTCCTGAAAGACCTGTAGCCATAGCATAAATCAGAATAATTTGTGCCCCAAATGATGTTCACAAGCCAGACAAAAAACTTGTTTCCCAGTTTCCTGTAAAGAGGCATATCATCTGTGCCGCCGCCCATTATAAAGCGGGAGCCCGTGCAGATGTCATATCCAGATTTGATTGCCTCAATTAAAAGACCAAGCTCAGAAATCCTGTGGCTTAAGTCAGCGTCCATCGTAACAACTATATCGCTTTTGGCAGCATCCATTCCTTTTCTTAGTGCAGTGCCTTTGCCTTTTGGAGTATAAAGAACTTTCAATCCGAACTTTTTAGCAGTCTCCACTGTTTTATCTGTAGAGCCGCCGTCAACGACAATTATTTCATATTTTTTATGGTCTATCTGCTGAAGCAGTATTCTAAGATTTTTTTCTTCATTCAAAGTTGGAATGACAATTGATGCTTCCATATTACATACTAAGTATCTTTTTTATATCATCTTTTGACTTATAAAAAAATAAAGCTAAAAGTAATACAAGGCTTATCATCAGAAATAAGGATAATTTGTCCAGTTTGCTGTAATTTTCAGAGTCAACAATTATAACGTTAGTGTTTAAGTAGTCAGTAATGTGCTTAAGTCCTTTATCATATTCAAGCAGAATATAAACTGCATATGAGCTATCCTTTAATGCTGAAAAATTTTTTATTTTGAACTTTAATTCCTTCTCTTCATTGCTGCTTAGAGTAAAAATCTCAATTGTTTTTTCTGATGATATTTCTTGAGGCAGAACTAAAGTCGCTTTGACAGTATGCTTATCCTTATCGCTATTCCTAACTTTTGCAATAAGAAAACTTTCTTTGCTTAATCTTATGTCAGATACTTTCCCAACAAGTTCAGAAGCGAATGATTTGCCAACAATAACGGAATTTAAAGATACTGTAGAGAATTTGTAACCATTAGAGTCTTTATAGTGTGCCTTCACAATTAAGGGGTATGTTCCATTATTTATTTTATCCAAATCAAAAGAATAATTTAGTAAATACTTTTTGTTAGGGACAAGAACATCCTTAATGCCATTTTCCAAGGTTTCATTTAGAAAAGTGGTTACCAATTGCAAATTATATGCAGGCTCGTTTCCTATGTTTCTTGTTGTTACAGAACCTTTTAAAGTGGCATTTAAAGCCTCGCTTGAGATAGTAGTTTCAAGTCTTATGTAGCTTGCCTCTGCATATTGTGCAGATATTAAAAACAATATAAAAGTCAAAAATGCATTAGCAATCTTCATAACATAAATGTATTTGCTAAGTATAAAAACATTATGAAAAATGCTCTTTTATCGTGATTCATTTAGGATTCTGAAGCTGCCTGCCTGTTTTTTCCAGTTTTTTGGTTATTTTTTTCTTCGGAAGCAAAATGAGCAAAGAAATGCCAACAACAACTATCGTATACATTATTGAGTATCTTACTATATTTGATGCATCCGCCGCTTTATAGGCATAAAAAATAAGGGCTATCATGCCTGCAAAAAAAAGGATAGGCGCCAGAGTATGGTAGCCCATTTTCTCTGTGTGGAAATAAACCCAGGAAATCAAGAAAAATGATGCGATTGTAATAAATAAAAAGACCACGACAATGTTCATATACCTTATGCTTTCAAAATGTATTGCAGAGTAAATTGATATGTATATCGTAAAGAAAAATGCCGACAATACAGAAATATAATAAAACCAGGATATAGACTTGGCTATTTTCACCTCTTTTTTATTTGCCATTTAATATTTCCTTTATTAATTTATATTTAAACTTATTGATTCTGCTTTGCTTCATACTCATTTATTATTTTGTTCACTATGCTTCGCACATTATTTGAAGAAATTGCAAAACCAAGGCCTTCAAACCCCCCAACCTTGAAATTGTTTATGCCAACCACCTCGCTTTTTATGTTTATTAATGGCCCGCCGGAATTTCCCGGGTTGATAGGAACATCT
>CAYIKX010000064.1:0-6735 GCA_964364025.1 uncultured Methanosarcinales archaeon | reverse complement strand
TAGTTTTGTTAGTTAGGATATTTTAATATTAACTATATAATGAGAACTTGTTTATATAATTATCGGCAACAGACATCAGCTGGGTTAAGAGAGGCAAACAAAGAAGAGAGATAATTGTGCATATCGACAATGAAGAAACGCCGACAGAAATTGCAAACAAATCAAAATATTCTCTCAATCATACGTCCAGAATACTAAACGAGCTTAGGAAAAAAGGTTTCGTAAAATTGTTGAATCCCCAGCAAAAAACAGGAAGGCTTTATTCATTAACCGAAAAAGGTATAGTTATGAGGGATAGATTAAGGCAAACGGCAAAGTCAAGTTAGGCATGTTGGAAGAGGAAAATACTAACAAGGTTATGAATTTCCCATCAGATGCAATTCAAAACAATTTTCTGGATGTCTTAAGAGCTAGTTCAATATCTTCTTTCTCTAAATTCAAATAAACATTATGTTCTTTAAGCAAGTCAATAAACTCGCTTAATGTTGCTCCTGCTAATCTTGCCCCCAATCCCAGGCTTACTTTTTTATTTTTATAAAGTTCAACTGCTTTGTGCTTTTTGCCTGATTCGACTAGTTCCCTCACTACCTCAGAGCGCTTTTCCTTCAAAACCCTGCCAAATAAATTAATTGTTTCCAAATCCAACCTTGACGATACAGTTTCCATTGTTATTTCACCTCCCTCTTAAAAAACTCATAAAGATTTTGCGAATACCTGCCAATTTCATGCAATTTTTCAAACATTTCCATAGTTTTCCCCTTTGATAATCTTTTAGTTTCAAACAACCTTATAACAACAGCCATCGCACAAGTAAATTGAATTTTTTCCAGTTTACACAGCTTTATGAGCTCACCGTCATCTGTTAGTACTGCCTTGTGCCTCTTGCTGTTGAACATGCTATAAGCAGCAGCTTCCCCTTCATCAAGTTTAAATTGAGACATTACCTTAGCCACATCGGCTTTATTAACATCCACTACCTTGATTTTTTTATCTTGAATAAGTTTTTGTATTAGTTTTGAATAATAGGAATCTTTATCAAATAGAGCTTCTCTCTTTACTTGAGCAGGTATTTCGATTGTTGGCGATATCCCAATAAATTCTTCTAAACAGCCTACTTTAGCCAATAACACCAGTGTGGATGTATTTGAAACTAACATTTACATTTGTATACAAACGTAAGTATTTAAAGCTTTCGGTTTTTAACAACGGAGAAATTCAAGGTGTATGTTTTTAGCATAAATATGGCTGTTAATAACATACAATTCACGAAGACAGCCATTGTCTACAGCGTTAAAAATAAGTCATTGCCAAAAATAAATCTATACTCGAAGACAAAAGTTATTAGACAATTGCTGTCTTCTCGTAATAAGCAAATGACATAATTATGTCTAAAAAATTGTGTCATTTGCTATATTTCAGGTATTGGACAATGTTGATTCTGATAAAGCAAAAGAGCTGACTAAAATTTAGTTATTTTTACAGAGAACTACAATAAAAATTGGGGATTAGGCTCTCAAAAACCAGCAAATTTCATAGCAGTGAACTTATACGAATTTAAAGGCGATTTTATTTTGGAGTATACTAGATTTAGTGTTTATTTAGTATCTTATATAACTTCAATAGCAATGCTGTTAATTTTATTTAACCTGGCTTTTAAGCCACTTAACTTCTTCTTCATCTAATCCCAATTCATCAACTATATTCCTGCTCATTTCCTTGTTCTTGAACATAATGGGGAGATAAGGCATTGTGCTTTTCAAAATTTCTTTTTTTGAAGTGTGCGTTTTGCCTGCTATTTTCCCAGCAATCTCTTTCTTTCTCATTGCTTTCTGGTTAGCCCACCACAGCTTTAAGATTCTTCCAGTAGGCTTGTACTCAACAATATTTTTGTTCTTTTCTTTCTTTGAAGACGCAATGCCTGCTGTAATCAGGGCATTTATGTAGACCAAAAACCTGTAATGCTGCCATCTCCTGATGCGCCTGTTAAAAATATCTGCTTTGCTCAGCATTTCATAGGCTTTTGCAAGCTCTTCTGGCTTTGTGTACTCTTTTGGCAGATTTTCGTCAATCCATAAAAGCTGCTCGTCCAAGTCTTCTTCTACATTTTCAAAAGCAGATACTGCAATCTTAAGATCTGTTGTCTTGAATATTTTGTTTAAAGCTGACATTATATTGTCTGTTTTGTTTCTTGCTGCTAGTTCCTCCAAACTTTCCTTTGACAATTCTTTTTTATTTTGTGCTAATGCATGCAAATCATTTACTGCAGCCCTCGCATCCCCGCCTGCCATTCTTGAAAGAACTTTCAAAACATTATCTTCATGCTTTATTTTTTCACTGTCGCAAATTTTTTTTAAAATATCAAAAATTGACGTATAATCTAGAGCCTTAAACTCTATTAAGTTTGATTTGCTTCTTAAAGAGCTGAATTTGTTTTCAAATGGGTTTGTTGCTGTAAGTATAATAGGATAGGTTGAATCCTCCAGCAGCTTTGTTATCGCTTGAATTCCTCCCCTGTCTTCATGTCCTGACAGGCCGTCTATTTCATCGACAAGTATTATCTTTCCTCTTGCAAAAAGGCTTTGCTGCTTTATTGCATTTCCGACTTTTTGGTTGATTTGCTCTGCATTTCTGAAATCCGATGCATTTACCTCAATGACTTCATATCCCAATTCATTTGCTATGGCATACGCTGAAGATGTTTTTCCAGTGCCGCTTGGCCCGTATATTAGTGCAGAATTCTTTTTCTCTTTCTCAAAATTGATTATGAAATTCCTCAATTTGCTTATTGATTCATCCTGGCCAAATATTTCCTTTGTGGTTTTTGGGATGTATTTATGTGTTAAGGGCTGCATAAAATAAGGAAAGAATTTTGGATTTATTAAGGTATTGATTTGGTTAGTTTAGCCGTTATTCTTATAATTATCAAATCTTGCTCTGGTATTTTTAACATAATTGTATATTTCATTCACTATATGACCGATTGCTTCAGTTGCCTGCTTTTCATTTAGGTCTTTAGTCATAATGCAGTAGAATATCCTGCTTTCTTTAATGTATATTATGCCGCAATCATGAAAATAATTAAAATTAGTGTAATAAGTATAGCCGAATTTATGAGCGATAATAACGCCGTCAGGAATATTCGCCGCTTGCCTTACATCAAAAGCTGAATCAGACAGCAGGGACAGAAGGTACTCGGAATTCTTCGGCTCAAGCACTGTGGAAAAATACAAGCTGGAGAATAAAGTGGACATTGCCTTCGGGCTTAGTAAATTCTGATGCTTTGTTGTTTCCACATCCTGAAAGTCCGCATTAACATCCATGTTGTAATAATCCAGAACCAGCTGGAAATCCTCAACATCAACATGGCGCGCCAATACCCTAAAGGCTGTGTTGTCTGACTCCTTCAGCATTTTTTCAAGCAAAACCCGCACCGGCAGCTGCTTTTCTTCAGTTTTGTAAAGCTCGCCAAAGGTGCTTGTCCTGTCTGAATCATTGATTTTAAGCATAGTGTCAAAGCTAAGCTCGCCGTTTTCAATCTTTTTTGTTATCAGAATCGCAACAGGCAGCTTAATCAGGCTTGAGGGGAAGAATCCTGTTTTCTCGTTTATTCCTGTGTAGGCGCCATTGCGGAAGTTCTCAATATAGACCGCTATGCTAAGGTTATTCTTTGATGTATATGATTGAATGTTTTCCTTCAGCTCAGCAAAATTGACTATGAGAAAACTTTTTGGTTCCAATAGTCCTGAATAAATTCTTTGGGAAAGAAGCCCACCATTGCGCGCTTTTTCTATCTTATTTCTTTCAAGATAATCACTGGCAGTTACAACTAACAAAATCAGTATGATAATAACTTGGATAGCAACCGCCCACTTGAGTTTGATAATCACAAGATCTATGGAACAAGAATATGTTTAAATTTTTTCCTATTTTCCGTTCTATTTGCTATGCTGTCATCACTCTATAATTCTAACAGGCAAAAGATTTAAATTTAATATTAGAGTATCTGCTGAAATGCACAATAATTCAAGGTTTTATTTTGCCCTATTGGCAGTATCTGCTTCAGTTGGCATCGGCAATTTTTTGCTTTATCCCTATTTTTCATTCAAGCTTACAGGACTGTTTTTTATTCCATATTTAATTGCTTTGCTTGTATTGGGATTGCCTTTGCTTATGCTTGAATTTTCAATAGGACAATACTTTAACAAGAATGTTGTGGACTTGTTCGCATCTGTAAGGAAATGGCTCAGCAGCATCGGATGGCTCATGGTTTTTAATGCTTTTATCGTAATGAGCTTTTATGCTGTACTGCTTTCATGGCACATCATTTATTTTTTTGTGTCTTTTGGGCTGCAGTGGAAGAATGATGCAAAATTATATTTTTTCAACAACGTTCTTCAAGTCTCTGACGGGTTCAAAAATTTTACCGGTTTTTCGCTGCCTGTTTTTATTGCACTAATCATAGCCTGGGCTATTATATTTTTTAACATAAGAAAAGGTTATGAGGGCATTAAAAAAGGCTTTTTAGTGGCTTTGCCTCTTTTTTTAATCCTGATGCTTTTTCTTTTGTTTTATTCTTTAACTCTTGATAATGCTTTGTATGGGGTTTATTCTTTTTTAAAACCAAATTTTAGAAGCTTACTTAGCTTTGATACTTGGTTTAATGCTTTTTCTTTAACAATTTTATCTTTAGGATTGTCTTTTGGCATAATGCCTGCTTTTGCAAGAAAAAGCAGGGGATTTATGCTTGGAAATTCCTCTGTCGTTGCAGTCTTTGAGCTGCTGGCAAGCATAATATTTGGATTTATTTTATTTGGAATTCTTGGATTTTTAAGCATGAAGCAGGGAGCAAGTCTGGACAGCTTGGTATTTTCTGATTATGGCAATACATTTACGATATTGGCACAGGCATTGCCTTTATTTTACAAGCCAACCTTGCTTAGCCTTTTGTTTTTTGTATTCTTTTCATTGCTTTTTATACTTGGAGCTTGTTCCTTGGCTTATTCTGTGTCGCATGTGCTGGTTCATAAATTCAAGACAAGTCATTTTAATGCAGCTGTTATTGTTTCCGGAATTGGATTTTTATTTGGGCTGTTGTTCGTCTTAAAGCCCGGGTTTTACATAATGGACATATTAAGCCATTTTGTTTATTACAATATTCTGCTTGCTGCATTGCTTGAAACTCTCGCTATCGGGTGGTTTTTTGAAAGCGAGAAATTAGTTCAGCATATTAATCAGAATTCGATTTTAAAAGCAGGAAGGCTATGGAATTTTACTGTAAAATACATTATACCATTGATTTTGCTTATACTTTTATTTTTTCAGCTGAAATCGGATTTTTTGCTTAATTACAAAAATTATCCATTGGTTTATATACTGATTTTCGGAGTTGGCATTATTATTGTTCCATTGATTACTGCATTCCTTATGCCGCAGAAATTGCTGGACAGGAAATAATCATCAAAAAAGTTTATTAATACAAAATTAATTTTTGATATAAAATGAGCTTGTTTTCAATTATTTTGATTGTTTTGGGCTTGGCACTGTTTGAGATAATAATCAGCGTGGATAATGCCATCATTAATGCAGAAGTTCTTTCAACAATGTCAAAAAAGGCAAGAAGATGGTTTTTGTTATGGGGCATAATCATAGCTGTTTTCCTTGTAAGGGGCTTATTGCCTTGGGTTATATTATGGGCAAGCAACCCGAGCTTAGGATTTCTGGGCAGTTTTACAGCGTCTTTTAGCTCAGACCCCAATGTTGCAAAAGTAATCGAGGAATCTGCGCCTATATTGCTAATTGGAGGCGGCACTTTTCTTGTATTTTTGTTTTTCCACTGGATTTTTCTTGAGCCAAAGCATTATGGATTAATAGGAGAGGAGTTTATACACAAGCAGGGGGTATGGTTTTTTGCAGTCGTGTCTGTTTTGCTGTCTGTTATAGTATGGCAGGCAATCAAGCTTAATCCCCTTATGGCTTTCGGCGCAGTTGTCGGCTCTACTGCTTTCTTCATTACGCATGGCTTTAAGGAAAATGCAGAGCAGGCGGAAAAAATGATGCTGGAAGGAAGTGAAAAAATGACTGACATCAGCAAGATTTTCTATCTTGAGGTGATAGATGCAACCTTTTCAATTGACGGCATTTTAGGCGCTTTTGCTTTTACTTTTATATTGCCTGTTATCTTAATCGGAAACGGCATAGGAGCATTGGTTGTGAGGCAGCTTACAGTAATGAATGTAGAAAACGTCAAGAAGTACAGGTACTTGAAGAATGGCGCAATGTACTCAATACTGGCTCTTGGCACTGTAATGATTCTGCACAGCTTTGGAGCACATATTCCTGAATGGCTTTCGCCATTAGTTACATTTGGTATAATAGGATTTTTCTTTTACAAGTCGTATAAAGAGCTTAAAAAACAATAAAATTTTAAAGCAAAGGTAAATAATTCTAACAATAGGGAATAAAATATAAAAACAATAATAAAAATCACAATTCAAATGGACAAACCCAAATTAACCATAGATGAAATGGCAACTTTCTGCAAGAGAAAGGGCTTTGCTTATCCTAATTCTGAAATTTATGGCGGAATATCTGGATTTTATGATTTTGGGCATTTGGGGGTTAATTTAAAGAATAATATCAAGCAGGAATGGTGGAAGACATTTGTGCAGCAAAGGGATGATGTTGTTGGAATTGACGGCAGCATTATAACCAATCCAATGGTTTGGAAAGCCAGCG
>CAYIKX010000063.1:6291-6744 GCA_964364025.1 uncultured Methanosarcinales archaeon | reverse complement strand
TGCAAGGCCATTAGTTTCACTATAGTTGTCCCTCCTGAATTTTATTTTGCCCCTATCCAAAGGATAATAAAGGTAGCCTTCCCTGTCCACAAACCATGCTAATTTTCCAGTCTCATTTTTCTCCACGGGTTTTTTTGGATTCATTATCTGGAATTTAAAATAAAATACTATTCCAGCTAGCATGACAAGTATAACTATGCCGGCATAAACATAACTTTTTTTAATTTTCATATGACCTCAATTATTTTCTTAAAATTTTTATTGTCCTGCTCTTTTTTATAAATCTTTGCTAATCGTATCAGCTTAGTTTTGCTGATATTTATTTTCTTATTTCTGAGAATTTCGCTTAGGTAGCCGCTTGCCAGAAACTGGCAAAACTGGGTGATATTCTTGGGATTTTTTGCGTAGTGAATTCTCTCAAAATCAATCAAGTGGGGCTTATTTTTACTGACG
>CAYIKX010000063.1:0-6281 GCA_964364025.1 uncultured Methanosarcinales archaeon | reverse complement strand
TACTGACGATTATATGCTTCAATGGATGGTGCATCTCCTCTTTGTCAATTTTCAGCTTATCCAGTATAAATAATTGATTAAAAATATTTTTAACTGTTTTTTTTACTTGATTCTTATTTGATTTTTTGAGATAGTCAATAATAAAGTCGCCGTCAATATATTTGTATGCAAAATAACCCTTGCCAATAATCAATAGTTTCGGTCCGATATTGGATTTATTTAATTTTTTTAACCAATTACATTCATTCTCTACCCTTCCAATTGCAGTGCTTTGTGGGTTTTTAGTTTTTATTACGATTTTTTTGTTATTATAAAATCCAGTAAACAGTAATCCACGATGTCCTTTTGTTAGATATTTAATATTAGAGATTTTTTTATTTTCTAATTTCTTCAAAAATTCATTTTTTCTCAATAAATAAACATAAATATCCTCAAAAAAGATATGGACTTTTTCTAATTCTTCAAAATCTAATAGATTATTTTTAGTGAATTCTTCCACTTTTTCTTTTTTGGTTAATGAAGAAAAAACCAGCAAAATAATTCCATTTGGATTTAGAAAATTGTTAACATCACTCAAAAATCTTTCAATAATCTCATAGCCTTTTTTTCCGCCTTCTATTGTCAAATCTTTAAGTTTTAATTCTTGAGGAAGATAAGGTGGATTAGAAATTATAGTGTCAAATTTTTCATTTTTTTTAATTTTATTAAATAAATCGGAAACAATAAATTTTACTTTGTTATTTTTTGTATTTTTTTTACAATAATCAATAGCACTTTTTTGTATATCTGTTGCTAAAACTGATTTAACATTTTTATTTTGAGCAGCGGCAATTGCCTGTATTCCAGAGCCAGTGCCGATATCAAGCACTTTGCCTTTAGCATACTGTCTAACATAACGCTCTAGCATAGAGCTGTCTTCTCTTGGCTCATAAAAAGATTTGCAGCTTACCATATGGACTCGAGGGGATTTGAACCCCTAGCCTTTGCCTTGCGAAGGCAACGTCATAGCCATTAGACCACGAGCCCACAAATGAGAAAAACAATATTTGTTTTTAATGTTATTGATTGTTTAAATCAGTTAATCCCTTTACCAATTCTTTCGGCTCTTTTTCATAGACAATTTTGTCTTCTTCTCCTACTTTCCTGCAGATTTCCGCTATCTCTTTTATCAGCTTAGTTATTCCGCCGCTGCCTTCTAAAACCCCGATTGATTTTTTTTGGTGGAAAGCCAATGTGAATTCATTTAATGTTCCAATCTGGCCAGATATTATAATCAAAGCATCAGAATCGGTAACAAGCGGAATATTTCTTCCAGGGATTCCCAAGCCGGTATATTGGGCTTTAGTTATATTTTCAGTCGGAAATTTAAATTTTTCAACATGTTCTTTATTGTCTTTTCCAGGAGAAATTGCAATCACTTTGCCTTTGTTTTCAAAAGCTCCTTTTGCTGCTTCATAAGGATAGCCCCAGCACCCGCCAAATCTTAGAATATTTTTATTTGAGGCAACTTCTTTTCCTATTTCGTAGGATTTTTTTAAGATAGTCCTATCGAATGGCGGCAGGGAAGCGCCGCAAATAGCGATTTTCATTTTTATCAAATGTCCAATATCGGCAAGTAATTTATTTTTGGCTCGTAATAAAATATTATGGAATTTATCTCCTTTATAACATTTGAGAATTTTTCCCTTAAGCCGTCTATTATTGCGTGCAATTCCTCATTTGTTTGCGCCATAATTTCAAACTCCAAGTCGTATTGTCCAATAGGTATTGTGACGTATATCGCTTCCTTCAATTGGCTTATGTGATAAACTAATTGATTCCTGCTTTCTTCCGAGAAAGGGAACATTGAAATAAATATCTTCGTATGGGTGTACCCAAGAAGTTTATGGTTCAATTTATAATTATATCCCAATATCACTCCGGCTTTTTCAAGCCTTTTTTTCCTGTACCATGCGCGCTTTTGCGATGCGCCAATCTTTTTAGACAGTTCAACAAGCGATGCTCTGCCGCTCTTTGATAAATGGGCCAGCAGTTTAAGGTCTAACTCGTCCAATTTAAGGTTTTTTATAGTCTCACCCATAGTAAGCTGCTTTGCATCCTTTGCGTATTCAAAAAACCTGTATTTATAATAGATTATTTTAGAAGCCACTGAAATATCCCTTTCCTGGATGTGCCTTGAGAATTTCTCAAGCAGATGAAGATAAACACTTTCAAATTCCTTTATGTTTTTGGACCATATGACTATGTCTATATCATACTCCCCCTGGAACTGGACAATCCAGCCTACTCTCTTAAGAGATTTGGCATAGTCAAGACTTTTTTGCTCGTCCTCAGACGATATATTCTGAAACTTCAAAAAGAGCCTGTAGAATTGATAGCCCAACTTATATATATCAACAATTGCATAGTATCCTTCGATTATATTTTTGGCTTCAAGTTTGTCAAGTATATATTTAACTCCTTGTTTTGACATTCTCAAGTTTTTTGCAAGATTGCCCAAAGATGCCCTTCCGTCGAGGGAAAGATGATATAGTAATTTACTCTCTTTTTTTGATAATTTTATGATATTTGCCATTTTTACTTTACTTTTTGATATCACTTATATATAATACTTTCTAAAATTTAAGTATTTTCTTTAATAAGTTTAATATTCACATTATTACCACTAATTGATGGTAAAAATGGATAGAATATATAGATTTTATCAGGGAATTGCGCCACGCTATGCAGATTTTTTGGCTGCCATAAGAGGCGAGTTCAAGGAATTTAGAGATTTGGAAAGAAGGCTACTTGAGGAGACAGCAGATTCCAGAGTCTACTATGTAGGGGCTGGTGAAAGCTCTAATACATTAGTCTTGAATAGAAGAGGAAATAAAGTTTTAGGGATTGATTTCTCAGAGAATATGCTAGCAGAGAGTAGAAGAAATTTAGAGCAACATGGCATTAGCCATAGACAAGTTCTATTAAGCGGCACAAATCCATTAACAAAAAGATACTTAGATGACATTTTTAATGAAAATGAAGTCTTATTAATGCATGGGGATGCAAAAGATGTTCAACTTCCAAAGCAATATTTTGATGTATCTGTCATATATTGCACACTTCCAAATATGGATGAAAAAACACAAGCAAAAGTTCTCAAAACTATGAAAAAAGCATCCAAAAGAGTTTTGATAAGCATTTATAAGCCAGAATCATTGCCAAAAGTCTTAGCCACATACAAAAGTGTTGGAGAAAAAGGTAAAATAGAAGATGATACCTTAAAACTAGACAATGGATTAATTTACAGGATAGTGCCTCTTGCCTATTTGCAAAGAATGTTTAAAAGATGGAATTTAAAAGTGCATGATCATCCGTTTGGATTAGTATATGATTTTACACATTAATTATTTCCTCTTATACGTCCCAACCAATTCCGCTTTTTCTATAATATGCCCCTGCATCGCCTTTTCCAAGTCTTTTTTTGTTGTGCCTTCTGGTAGGTTAAGCATTGTATCAAGCGCATAAAGCTTGAAGAAATATCTATGTGTGCCTGAAGGTGGACATGGACCTCCGTAGCCAGTTTTGCCCCAGCTGTTTTTTCCTCCCAAGCCATTTGGCTCTGTGTCTTGAGGTATTTGTTTTGTTGTTGGAGGAATGTTAAAAACAATCCAATGGTCCCATGTTCCGACTGGAGCATCAGGATCGTCCATAATTAAAACAAGGCTTTTTGCATTTGGTGGAGCATCGCTTATTGTTAATGGCGGGCTTGAATCAGAGCTATCGCATGTAAATTCAGAAGGTATTTGTCCGTTATGTGTAAATGCTGAGCTTGTAAGTTTCATTTCAACCACCCCGGTTTGTTGATTTTCAATTTTTTCAATATTTTGTTTAACGCAACTAATAATAAAAATCAATATTAAAATATAAATCAAAAAATAATTTGATTTCATAATAAATTCATTTAATATATTTTTAAAATTTATAAGCTTTTTGTCAGTTCCTCAACAGCCTTTCTCATATCATTTGCTTCATAAATTGCCCTTCCAATTATTGCATGCCATGACTCTAATTTTTCTGCCAAATCGCTTATGCTGCCGCCTTGAGCGACTAAACCAGGCGAATAGAAAATTGGATTTCTTATTTTCTTTTTTATTAGATTAACATATCCCATTGCTTTTTCTGGTTTGTTGCCTGGAATCACGAAATCTGTTACACCCATTGAAGCTGCAATTTCATATATTCTTTTTGGCGCATCATCGTCAATAAAGCCGCCTGCCTCTTTAAGGTAAGCCTGGTGCGTCATTTCTCCTCCAATAATTACATTCATTTTTGCCTGCTGCGCTGATTTTATCCATGCTGCCTCTGTCTCAGGGCCTGCCTGCGGAAACAAAATTACAGCATCAGCTAATTTAGAGACTTTCATAAATTTTGAGCCCATCTCAGGAATGTCTGTTCCCCCTTTCTGATGGTCGTAAATGATTGGCAATTCTGTATATCTCCTTATAACTTTTACAACTTTTTCCATGCCGAATGGAATTACCAGTTCAAAGCCAATCTTGTAGGCGCCAATTCCTTTCACAGAGCAAGTGGCTTTCACTAATTTGGATAATTTTTCCAAACTGTCAACATCGCAGCTTGGTATTACGGATTTTTTCAGTTTTATTATTGGCATTTTAAACCACTAACCTGTAAATAAATGCTATCGATAAAACCCCCAGCAAAACAAACAGCACCCAAAAATCTTTTGCAAATTTTTTAATTGTCATACTGCAACCCACCCTTCAGGATGCTTTTTCCAGTCCATTATATGATTAAGCTGCTCTCTTGAAATTGAGTTTTTCCTTAGGGCAGTTTTTACAAGGCTTGTAAAGCCGGTGAGAGCCAATAATTTGACATTCGCTGCCTCAAAATTATTTTTTGCATTTTCAAGTTCGTAAGTGAATATGGCAATGCAATACTCAACAAGCGCATTTTTTTCGCGAACTGCATTTATTGTATTTAAAGAGCTTCCGCCTGTGCTTACCAAGTCCTCAACAACAACGTAAGCTTTGCCCTCTTCTATTTTTCCCTCGATTAAATTTTCCTTTCCGTGCTCTTTGGCCTCGCTTCTTACATAAACCATCGGCTTCTTCAGTTTTTGGCTTAGCCAAGCAGCCCATGGAATGCCAGCAGTTGCTGTGCCTGCAAAACCGTCAAGCTTTATTTTATTTTTCTTAATCAACTTTATAAAAGAATTCACAATAAAATCCCTCTGCTTTGGGTAACTCATCAAAAGCCTATTGTCGGTGTAAATTGGGGACAAGATGCCTGACGCCCACCTGAAAGGAGGCTTTGTCCTGAGCATTACAGCATTTAAATCCAGCAAAATTTCTGAAATTTTATCTGGCATATTGCACCTCTTTGGCTTTTATATCATAAATCTGCCCGTTATCATAAATCACATTTCCATTAACAATTGTTGTTACAGGCCATCCTTTTAATATTTTCCCCTCAAAAGGGCTCCACTTGCATTTTGTCAGCAAATCCTCATTTCTTACTGCCTGCCTTTTATCCAAGTCCACAATAACCAAATCAGCGTCATATTTTTCTTTCAAAAATCCCTTATTTTTTATCTTAAAGATTTTTGCAGGGTTCTCGCAGCAAAGCTGGATTATTTTTGGCAAAGCAATCATATTCCTGTTGAAAGCATCAAGCAGCAACGGCAGCATTGTCTCAAGTCCTGGAACTCCAAAGGGATAGTTTGCCATTTCTTTCTCTTCTTTCAAATGGGGAGCGTGGTCTGTTGCAATTACATCGACCATCCCATTATGAATGCCTTGCCATAATTCCTTTTGATCTTGCTCTGTCTTCAATCTAGGTTTCATCTCTGCAAAAGCCCCAAGATGCTGCAAATCATTTTGATTCATAAACAAATGATGCGGGGTTACTTCCACTGTAATTTGATTATTTATTTTGTTGTGTTTTGCATAACCCAATTCTTTTGCAGAA
Source organism: uncultured Methanosarcinales archaeon (assembly GCA_964364025.1). Classification (GTDB taxonomy): domain Archaea; phylum Nanobdellota; class Nanobdellia; order Woesearchaeales; family GW2011-AR4. Next base: position 311 of record CAYIKX010000063.1, on the reverse strand, counting down.
CTGACATGAGCGACATGAAGCCTGTTTTTTATCTTGTTTTTTATTAAAATATCAACAACATTTTTTATGCTTTCATCTTCTGCATGCACAATTGCCAATTTTGATATTTTAAGAATATCACTTATCACTTCAAAATCATCAACCTTTAAATCGCCTGTTGTGTAATCCATATATAATTTTACAGCTGCGATATTTTTCATTTTTTTAATATCGGAAATATTGTCAGATGTTGCTCCAAAATGAAATCCGTAATTGACAATGCTTTTTGCTGCAAGCTTTCTTTTTTCTTCCAAAGCTGCAATTGTTGTTGT
>CAYIKX010000062.1:0-6758 GCA_964364025.1 uncultured Methanosarcinales archaeon | reverse complement strand
TCTTTAATAAAAGCAGGAATTCTCTGGCCTTCAGGTCCTTTTAATAGCAGATGACCTCCTGCTTGTATTTCCGGAGGAAATTTATTTCTTGGGACAATCGCTATTAATCTTTCATCTATTTCGCCGTAAGCGTCTTTTGCCTTTATTTTTATTGTTTTTTCTTCATTAAGTTTCATGTTTTTTATTTCGTTTTCAAATCCTGGAATTACTTGGTTTTCTCCTATTGTGAATTCCAATGGCTGCTTGCCGTCAGAAGAATCAAAAATAGTTCCATCGCTTAAAGTTCCTGTGTAATGGACTTTTATTTTGGTTCCTGGTTTCAAATTGAATCACATGTTATTATAAGAATTAAGGGAGATTATTTAAGGGTTGCGGGTTGAAGACATGCTATTGGGGCTTACCCCTACTTTTCGTAAAAAACCAAAAAATTTATAAAAAAGTAGGTATAATGATATTATATGGCAACGATAAAAAAGCGAAAAATAGGAAAACATGCTTATTATTATGTTGAACACAGCTTCAAGCTTGGCAGGAAGGTTAAAGTTCTTAGCAAATACATTGGCAAAAACGTTCCTTACAATATAGATGAAATTAAGGATGATTTAGAGTATGAGGCTCTTAGACTTAACATGCTCAGCAAGCTTAAAGCCATAAAAGCCGGATACAAAAGAGAGCAGAGCAAACTGCCAAAGCAGGAGAGGCAAAAATTGATTGAGGATTTCCTTGTCCATTTCATCTATGACTCAAGCAAAATCGAAGGCAGCAGCCTTACTTTGAATGATACAAAAGGGCTTTTCCTTCATAATGTAATGCCAAAAAGCAAGCCTGCAAAAGACGTGAAAGAAGCTGAGGGTTACAGAAAAGCATTTTATTCCATGCTTGATTTTAAAGGACAATTAAATCTGCAGGTTATAAATAAGTGGCATGAAATGATGTTTAAGGACACTATGGATTATATCGCAGGCAAAATAAGGCTGCACAAGATAATAGTTACTGGAAGCAGGACTTCCTTTCCGCATCCGGGAGATGTCCCAAAACTGCTTAAGGAGTTTTTTGGCTGGTACAAAAAATGGCAAAAAAAGCTTAATCCCATAGAGCTTGCTGCACTATCTCACCTGAAATTTGTATCAATACACCCTTATTCTGATGGAAACGGAAGAATTGGAAGGCTGCTTGCAAATTATATTTTGAAAAGTCATGGCTATCCAATGCTGAACATAAAGTTCAATGACAGAATGGCATATTACAGAAGCCTTGAATCAAGCCAGATAAATGAAAAGCCAAAATATTTCGTGAGGTATTTTGTGAGAAGGTATTTGAAGGAATACAAAAGATATGTTTAAGGCTACTTTAAGAATTAATTAAACTTTCAGCTTTTTTATTTTTCCCTTGGCAATGTTCTTCTCGCTCTCCAAAATCTGCTTCATCATATCCAAGTTTTGGATTGTGACTAATTTATTCGGTTTTTGCAACAATTTATCTCCTTGCTTCATTCAAATCCCACATTAAGCTGAAAGAGGCAAGGTTATTTAAAAGTTTTTACTATTTTATAAATTCTACATTTTCAAAGTCCTTAAATGCATAGTCACCTGTTACAAATTTTAAATTTAGCTTCAATGCGGTTACATATCCAATGCAATCGGTAAAACTCAGCCTTTTCTTATTATTTGCAAGCTTGAACTTATTTGCGTCCTTTATTATGTCGTCATCTATGCTAATGACCAAAGGATTTACAAGATTGTAGATTTTTTCTGCTTCTTCGTTCCCGAAATTCTTTAAGTAATAGAAATGAAGCTCCATAATATTAAAGATTGTTGTGCCAGCTTCTATTTGGCTTATAGTATAATCCTTATAATCCGGATTTTGCGCGGCTATTTCTATTAGCGCATAAGTGTCAAGAAAGTACTGCATCTTTATTCATTCCATTCTTTTCTTAATTCGTCCTTTGCCTTTTGAGCGTCTATATTCAGATGCTTGCTTGCACCCCAAAGTTTGCTTAAATCAACTCTTGGAATTATCTCAAAAGTAACTTCCTGACCGATTCTTAATTTTCTCTCCTTGACGTAATGCGGTGGCAAAACTAAAACGGTGCTGTTTCCTGATTTCCTTATTCTTGTGGTTGGCATACTAATCACCTATGTAATACATATGTAATACGGGGTTTATAAAGGTTTTTATTGCTCATCCTTATGGTATAAGTCCAAAAATATGATTTTATCTTCTTCTTTTGAGTATGTATATGAAATCCTATAGGGAGAAACATAAACTTCCCTTGTTCCTTTGCGATTGTACATCATTGGCTTTCCAATTTCCGGGTTCACAACTATTTTCTCAATTTGCTTTTTGACTTTTTCCTTCAGAATATTGTCCTTTATTTTTTCAAATATCTTGGCAAATTGTGGATGGTAATCTACATTTACCATTTTTTAAGTTCTTTGAGAAACTTATCAGCAGGCATGGAAATAAACTCGCCCTTTTCGTATCTTTTGTATGCCTCTTCCGTCCTTCGGGCAAACTCCAGGTCTTCTGCAAGGCTTTTATCCATCTCAGAAGCTTTTTTCATTATAATCTGGTTGTTGTTTTTTATCAGGACGATTTTTTCCCCTTCCTTTATGTTTTTCCTCATTTCAACAGGAATTACAACCTGCCCTTTTGAGCTCATTCTGGTTATGCTTATTTCCATTTTGCTTCAGAGTAAGATTAGTCTTACTTGTATATAAATGTTGCGGTTAAGAATATAGGAAATATTTAAATTATCAAAACTTATCCCGTATATATGAAAGAGAAAGCTGTAGAAAAAGTGGAAAATTTCATTGATTTATCCATGCCTATTGTGAAAGCCGCTGTTAATATACCTACTTTAGGTTTTGGTGGAGCGGTTATCGAAGTATTTCAAACTGACTACCAATTATCAAAAGAAAGGAATATTAAAGAGTTTTTTGAAAGTATAGACAAAAAACTAAAGGAAATGGGAATACAAATTGACGAGGCAATTAAAGAAAGGCTGAAATCTCCTGAATTCTATCAGATTATCACAAGAATACTAACTAAAATTCAGATAGAAAGTAGAAAAGAAATAAGAGATGTTTATTCAAATTTACTTATTCAATTACTTAAGGAAGAACCAAAAATTAATTTTAATCAAAAATTATTTTATTTAGAAATATTGGAAAATTTAAATGAAGATCATATTAAAATATTGAGTATTTTTTATAAGGAAGGGGAAGTAAAAAGCAGATTTAGACTAGATTCACTTTATGAAAAAACAGGATGCTACGAAACTAAGAAACTGAAAAAAGGTAATCCACATTTTGATTTTATGGGATTCAAAGAACGAAAAATAATAAACTATGCTAAAGCTTCATATTTTAAAGGATTGATAAGTGATTTAGTTAGTAAACAAGTGATTGATGTGTCTCAAGAAATTGAATCAACCCCAAAATACAAAGAAGATGGAGATGTCGGAAAAGAGTTAAAATCTATTGAATCGGAAATAAAGGAAGAATATGAAGGAACAGAATTGGGATTAGGTTTCTATAAATTTGTTCTAACTTATAAATGAAAAACCAAAATTTTTAAAGGAAGTTAGATTAGTTTCTAATATGGATAATTCAATCAAAGAAAAGATAAAAAATCATATTTTAGAACATGGATTTTTATTGGAGGAAGAGACAAAGAATATTTTAGAAAAAGATAATTGGCGATGTGAAAGAAGCACACACTTTCAAGACCAAGATGAACCTAATAAATCAAGGGAAATAGATGTAACAGCACTTAAGTATGAATGGTATAATAATTTTGAGCCACAATTTAGAGTTGGTATAAGATTTGATTTAGTAGTAGAATGTAAAAGTTATAATGATATCATTATATTTTTATCTACACAAAAGACGAGAGAGGATCTTGAAATTTTTTTGGCTAAAGAACTGATTAATTTTTTATCACCTTATGATTCTTTGTATATCCCAGATAAAGAAAATCCTAATTCCAAACATATTTTATCAGTAGAAGAATATTTAGAGATTAACAAATATCATCATTTTTTTAATGAAAATAGAAAAGCTACAAATCTTGTTTTAGCAAGAGTAAAGGATAATTACAGATTTTCTGCTAACATTTATCAGGAAACAATAATTCCAATAATAAAAGCTATATTATCACACAAACAAAAACTTAAAAATCATGTTGATATATTATCTAAGGGAAAATTTTTAAAATCTTTTGGGTTTTTAATTCCCGTATTGGTTACAGATAATAAATTTTATGAAGCTTTTTTTGAAAATAATGAATTAATAATTGAAGAAAGAGAATATTTACAATTTATTACGGATTATAGGTCAAGAAATGTTGATGGAAGATTTCAAATTGATATAGTCAATAAAAAATATTTGGAAAAATATTTACAGAAAAAATTAAAAAATACTATAACCCAATTGAGTGGGATAATACTAAACAAATTTAATGAAATTATAAAATATCAGAAACTTTCAGGTTAAACCTCAACTTCCCTCTCCACCACAACCTTCCCCGTCACACTCCTCAACATCTGCCCTGTAACTTCAATATCATAGAATTTCTTCAATTCAATTCTCCCTTTGACTCCTACAATTATAGGGTATGTTCCGAACTGCCTGCAGAATGTGGTTTTGCCGTCATAAATCTCTGCATAGCAGTTGGTTAATATCGTTCCGTTTGGAATTACTCTTTGGAGCATTGGCCAGTCTATTTTCTGCCTGATTTCATTGCGCCATTTCCAATAATATTTTTTATTTTTTCTCAAGAATTTGTCCTTGCCTTCATTAAATAGAGAAGTGCCTTCAAATATTGCAACCTGCCTTATGTTTATTCTTCTAAGCATTAATCCTTCTTCATAAATCCTTGAAAGCCATTTCATGTTCTCTTCACGTGTCTGCTTAGATTCATTTCTCAAGCCAAAGATTATGTTTATGCCAGGCAAGAATTTTGGCATTCCATCTGAGCCTCTTTCTGCCCCATACTTGTTAAGGATTTTAATCGCTTCATAAGCAACTTGAGGCGAAGTATTCAAGGTATTTGCTTTCACAACTTCCATATCAAAGCTTTCAACACCAAAAGCAGCAATATTTCCAGAAGTGCAATATTTAACAATTGATTTTGTGATTTCAAAATCATTTTTCTTGTCTAAAACAACTTTGACGGGATTTACATTATCTATATGCAAAACTTTAATATCAGGACAATTATGACGAATATCTTCTAATAACCCGGCAGCATAAGGCAATGTGTAAAAGCATGTCTGCTTTCCTAATCTGAAATATCTTGCGCCAAGCTTATAAAATTCTTTAATCTCATTTAAAACATCTTCTTTTTCCCGAAACTCAACTTTATTCTTTATCGGCTCTGTGCAGAAACTGCATTTTCCAATATCACAGCCATGGCCTGTTTCAATCTCAATCATTCTTATATCAGGGATTTGTTTTATAATTGATGCTCCTTTTACGGAATAATCCTTGACATCCCTGTATAAGAAATTAAACATATCATAAGACACTTTGTCAAAAATGCTTAAGTCAGCTTTCTCATAAAATCTGCCGCCAAAAAGCTGGGTGCCAAATACAGCTGGCCCGGTCAATATTTTTTTGCACCTTAAATCCTTAATGAGGGGTATAATCTCGTGCAAAGTTCCGGGAATAGCTGAAAGATACTTACCAGGGACATGAACTCCAAGAACAACTATCAAAGTGTTTGTTTCTTCTAATATTTTTTTAATATTTTTGTGATTAACAGTTAAATTGTATGTTGTAATATCTGTTTTTTGTGATTTTTTTGGTTCATGAAGAATTCCATCATGTTTTTTCCATAATCTTAAATCATCTATTGTTAAATAATTAACATCTTCATTTAAATAGCCTGCAATGTACCTGGGATATGTTCCAAGATATGGTGGCACACCTAATCCTGCTGGCTCATCTGTATAGCAATCAAGAATTGTGTAAGCCATAGCATTTAGTATTATTTATCCTCTTAAAAAGCTTTTGCAACAGATAAAAACAAATTTATTTATATATAAGGCAATTTTTAGATTTTTAATGAAAACCTTAGATTACATACTAAAAGGGTTCTTTTTTGTATTTTCGGGGTTTGTTTTCACGAAAATTCTTGGCTATGTATATTCCATAATAGTAGCAAGACTGGGTGCTGTTAATTATGGCATATTTAACCTGGTAAATATAGCTTTGGAAATTTTCCTTATGGTTTCATTGATTGGATTAAATGAAGGTATAGTCAGGTACATAAGCTTCTATCAAGGCAAAAAGGACAATGTAATGCTCAACAGGACTTTGTCAACTGCCTTAGTTGCGCCATTTGCAATCAGTATATTATTGACAGTTGCAGTTTTTTTAAGCTCTGATTACATTGCAACAACTCTTTTTCACAATAAGGATTTTGGAATTGTATTAAAATATGCAATTTTGGTACTGCCTCTTCTGACAATATATAGGATTATGGTGCCTGCTTTAAGGGGGTTTAAGGCAATTAAATACTGGATGTACTCCAATGATATATGGAAAAGTTTATCGCAATTCATCATTGGCGCTTTTTTAATATATCTGGGATTTGGATTATTTGGGGCAATTGCAGGAGTTGTTGGAAGCATACTGGTTTCCTTGGGCTTTGCTTTCTATTATCTAAGAAAGACGTTTAAATTCAGGATAGTTGCAGCTATTGACAAGGAAATTATGATATTTTCCTATCCATTATTATTTACAAATGTCCTT
>CAYIKX010000061.1:0-6824 GCA_964364025.1 uncultured Methanosarcinales archaeon | reverse complement strand
TCAATAAAATTAATGTCAATGGAAATGTTGTAAACTTATTCATGGACTACGAAACTTTTGGCGAGCATCAGTGGGCAGATAAGGGAATTTTTGAATTTCTGAAGCATCTTCCGCATGAGATATTAAAGCACAAGGACAATGATTTTGTCACGCCAAGCGAAGCGATAAAAAGGTATAGTGCAGTTGCAGAGCTTGATTTTCCATATTATGTAAGCTGGGCAGATATTGAGAGGGACTTGAGTGCATGGCTTGGCAACAGAATGCAGCAGGAGGCGATAAAAGAAATATATAATTTGGAGCCGCATGTAAAATTATCAAATAATCCCGCTTTAACAGATGAATGGAGAAAGCTGCAGACAAGCGACCATTTCTATTATATGTGCACAAAATGGTTTAATGACGGCGACGTTCATAAGTATTTCAACCCGTACGACAGCCCTTACGAAGCTTTCATTGCTTATATGAACATTTTGAATGATTTCAGGATCAAGGCGAACAAGCTGAGCGAGGTTAAGGTTTTGAAGTAACTAACAATTTAAGTTAAAAAATATTCTGCTTCCCAAAAACCGCAAACTATCCAAAATTACGAATTTTCGGAGTTCTCGGAAAAAATAGCGGTATTTTCCGAAAACTATAAAAATAGCAAAATAAATAATGTTTGTGAGTGACAAAATGGCTAAAAAAAGAGGCAGGACTTCTAGCAAGACTCTAGAGCATGCTATAAAAGATAATCCTAAATCAAAAACAAGGAAGCCATTGCAAAGCGTCGAGGTTATTATAAGGAAAAAAATTCTTGGAGAAGCTCCTGAAGAGCATCATTTTGTTGTCGCTGACGGAAGAAAGCTGAAAAATATCATTGAGCTTGCAGACGCGCTTGAAACAATGAGCGAGGAGATATTCAGGCATCATGCCAATGAATTTAAGAATGACTTCAGCGCATGGGTCAAGGATGTTTTTTACGACCATAGCCTTGCAGAGGATCTGGCAAGGGCTAAAAACAGGCTTGAAAGCCAGATAGTAATTTTACGAAGATTAGTTAAAGAACTTATGTAGGTGAATTTAAATGGTAACAAAAGATGAAGCAAGAACGTACCTAAGGGATGTTGCTCCTGAGCAATGCTTTTGGGTTAATAATGGGCCAATATTAAAAAATCTGGAAGAGATGGCAAATGTATTGCCTGAAATGAATGATGAAACTTTCCAGCATCATGTAAACAGCGAAAAGAATGACTTCAGCAACTGGGTCAGGGATGTAATCAGCGACCAAAAGCTTGCAAATGATTTGTTGAGCTCCAGAAACAAGGAATCTGCTTTTAAGAAGGTAAACAATAGAGTGAATTCTTTGAAAAAGAAATTAGATTAGGTGCGGCAGGAGCTAAATAATCACCGATAAATTTAAATACCACCCTAAGATATCCAGCCGAGCCGCATTTTATAGCCGCAGTAAAGCATTTCTAGAGGTGACAAATGGAATATGAAGACCAAAGAGAATGCCCAAATTGTGGCACCATACTAGAAGAAGGCGAAGTTGAATGCCCTTCATGCGGCGAGAGCTTTGTAGATGAGGATGAGCCGCTTTAAACTCTAAATAAACTCTAAACTTTGTGGGGTGAGCTTAAATGAGAAGTTTTTTTGATGAAGATAATGATGACGACGACTCTGGCGATGAAGATTACTAAGCAAAATGGAAAAATACACAAAATACGAGCAGGCAAGAATTATAGGGGCAAGGGCACTGCAGATTTCAATGGGAGCGCCGTTTATGGTTAAGCTTTCTGACGAAGAGCTAAAAAAAATGGGTTACAACACAATAGAGATAGCTAAACTGGAGTTCTCACAAGGTTTGATACCTTTAGTAGTGAAGAAACCAATGCCCGGCGCATTTAGGAAGGATGTTACGGCAAAATCATTCGACCAGACAAAGCTTGAGTGAAGAATGGGAAGAATAAAAACAATGCTGGTCAAGAGCATTGCAAAGAAGCTTATCAAGGAACATGGCCAGGAATTTACTTCTGAATTTGACAAGAACAAGGAATTGGTTGAAAAATACACTAACGTTAGCTCTGCAAAGATGAGAAATATTATTGCAGGCTACACTGCAAGGCTGGTAAAGCAGAAAGCACTTCTTGACAAAGAGCCGAGAAGAAGGATGCATGAAGAGGACTTGAGCAAGTTTTATGAGTGATTTTATTTTTTGAACTTCTCTCTCAATTTTTTTCCCACAGCTTCAGGCACAAACCCCTTTACAGGGCCGTGAAACATCGCTATTTCCTTCACAATGCTTGAGCTCAAAAATGCATAATCGTCTTTTGTCATGATGAAAATTGTTTCTATGTCATTTTCAAGCTCCCTGTTAAGCAATGCCCTTGAGAATTCAAACTCAAAATCCGAGATTGCCCTCAAGCCCCTCACTATTACATTAGATTTTTTCTTTTTTACATAATTTAAAAGCAAGCCATCGAAATACTCAACTTCTATTCTATTATTATCTTTTTTTAAAACTTCTTTCAGCATATCAACTCTTTCTTTTGCTGTAAATGTCGGTGCTTTTTGAGGGTTGTCTGCAACAACAACATAGAGTTTGTCAAATATTTTCAAGGCTCTTTCTATTATATCGATATGCCCGTTTGTAACAGGGTCGAAAGTCCCGGGATAAACTGCTGTTTTCATTTTTTATTTAGTTTTTGAATAATACCCTTTACTTGTTTTTCCAAATATTCTAAATCTTTACTATTCTCAATCACAAAATCCGCATATTCCAGCTTCTCTTCAAGTGGCATCTGAGCATTTAAAATTCTTTCTATTTTTTCTTGTGAGAATTTTTGATTTAATCTTCTCATTATATCTTCTTTATCGCATTTTACGACAATTATTTTGTCAATTAAATCTTTAGTTTTTGTTTCTAGCAGCAATGGGGCATCGATCATTATCTTAGTTTTATTTCCGCATTTTTTTTGAATTTGTTTTATTTGATTTTTTATCTCATTTATAATCAATGGGTGCATTATCAAATTTAATTTTTTCAATTTATTATAATTATTAAAAACTATATCTCCCAATTTTTTCCTGTTGATGTTTTTGTTAATGTCAATAATTTCATTTCCAAGAATTTCAACTAATTTATTTTTCAATTCTTTATTATTTTTAATTAATTTATGCCCAATTTCATCCGCATCGATACTGTTGAAATGGTATTTGCCGAATATTTTTGCAGCTGTCGTTTTTCCAGAGCCGATTGAGCCTGTTATGCCGAGTATCATTTTGTCACCTTAATCTTTGCCACTATCTGCTGGTGCATCCTCCTCAGAAACTCTACTTTATCCTCAATCTTCATTATGTCGGCAAATCCCTGCAGTATAAGGTTGAATGCAAATGGCGATGGCAAGCTGGTTTTTATTTCCTTCACTAAAATCTTCTTCTGCTCAATGCCTTCAATCACTTTTATGGTGTTTTCCACATCCATCAAATCCTCTAAAACTTCTCTTCTTGCTTCCTTCAAAATGCAAAAATTTGGATCTATCCTCTTCACGGCATTCAATAATATCATTGAGCTTACCTGCTGCCTTCCTACCCTTTTTTGATGCCCCATGTAGCTTCTTAAAATCATCATGGCTCGGGCAGCGCAATGCCTGAATCTCCTCCTCAAAATCTCTGTGTGCTCTATCGCCATATCCATAACCTTTCTCATTTCCCTTGATTTAATCAAATTAAAAGCCTGCATGACATTAACGCTTTTGTCAGATGCAACATAAAACCCGTTGTCATTAATTCCAATTTCAACATCTCTATGCTGTGTTCTTGCAATTGCAAATGCAGCTGCCCTGCTCAGGCAGTCATTGACCCTTCTTCCATAAAGAGTGTGAAATATGTAGTATTTTCTTTTATTTCTGTCATCCGTGTATTGCTCTATTATAATTCTCGAGTGAGAGGGAATTTCGGCATAATTAAACTGCTCGTAAAAGTAGTCAAAAATCGATTCAGCAGCATTTTTGTCAACGTATAAATAATTATTAATAAAATCTAAAATTTCCTTTTTTGGCTTGTTTGCACAAAATAATTCATTCATCAATTTCCTGAATCTTCCTATGTCCAAAGCTAAGTCAAAGCTTAAAGGCAGCATTTCCGAAAACCATGATGGTATAGTAGGCGGCCTGTAAACAGAAGCTTTTACGTAAGCGACCATTCCCTTTGCATGCGAAAACTCGTATTTTTCTCCCCCTAAAACAAAAACATCGCCTTTTCTCAGTCTTTCAAGAAATGCCTCATCAATTGTTCCAATAACCTGCTCTCCAACTTTTACAATCACATGCGACTCTTCGGGGATAGTGCCGATATTTGTCATATAAATAACTCTGCTCATCCTGCCTTTCCTTCCAAGCTCGCCAGTTTCTTCGTCATACCAGACTTTTGCATAAATATTCCTGTCTTCAAGCGAAACATATTTTCCAGAGAGATATTCAATCACTTCAATGAAATCTTTCCATTCCAAATCATTGTAGCAATAACTTTGCTTTATCAGCTTGAACAAGTCATTGATGCTCCATCTCTGCTCAAGGCTCATGCCATGTATTTGCTGCGCCAATACGTCAAGGCAGTCTTTCGGCATATGGATTTTATCTATTTTCTTTTCAATCGCCGATTTCAGCAAAACAGCGCACTCCACTAAATCGTCCCTGTCCAAAACAATTATTCTTGCCTTTACCGTGTCATGAAGCTTGTGCCCTGACCTTCCTGCTCTCTGCAGGAATCTGGCAACAGATTTTGGCGAGCCCAGGCAGATAACCAAATCAATATAGCCAATATCAATTCCCAATTCCAAGGACGTGCTCGAGACAATTACTTTTAGCTCTCCCATTCTTAACCTGTTTTCTATGCTGTGCCTCAGTGTTTTAGACAATGAGCCATGATGAGCGCCAATATTTTCGGTGTATTTCTTCGGGAATTTTTCCTTCAAATGATGCACAACCCTTTCTGTTGCAGACCTTGTATTCGTGAAAATCAAGGTTGTCCTATGGTTTTGTATCAAATCATCAATCAAAGTGTACATAGAATGGTGCATTACAGCATGCTCTTCGTCAACCAAATCAGGAACTGGCGACAGCACTTTCAAATCCATGTTTTTTATGAACTGGACATCAACAATTTTGCAGTTTCTTATCATGTTATTTTCATAGCCAACAAGATATTTTGCGACTTCTTCCAGCGGGGCAATCGTTGCGCTTAGGCCTACTCTTGTCATTGACTGGCAGACTCTGTTTAATCTTTCCATCGACAATGATAAATGCACGCCCCTTTTGTTTTCTGCCAGCGCATGAACCTCATCTACAATAAGCCATTCAGCATTTTTCAGCAGCTCCTTGAACCTGATTGAAGAAAGCATTATTGCTAGGCTTTCTGGCGTAGTTATTAAGATATGCGGCGGATGTTTTAGCATAGAAGCTCTTTCAGAAGCTGATGTATCGCCGGTTCTTGTTGCAACCCTTATCCCTAATTTTTTTCCAGCAATTTTTTCCATTTCTTTTAGCGGCTCGACAAGATTGACTTTGATATCCTCAGATAATGCCCTTAGAGGGCTGACGTAAACGCAATAAACACGATTTTCAAGAATGCCTTTTTCGCTTGAGTCAATCAATTCATTTAAGATCGAAAGAAAAGCAGTCAATGTCTTTGTTGCGCCTGTTGGAGCGCTTACTAAAATATTGTTTCTGGAATGAATTTCCATAACCCCAAATAATTGCGGCAAAGAGAATTCCTTGAATCTGGTGAAGAACCATTTATCTACAATGGGGTTCAAGATATGCCTTATTTGTTCTGGCTTGTATGGTTTTTCTAAGTGAGTTATCATATTATTAATAGTAAATATTTTCTTCTATATTGAAAATAAATAAATATGCTTCACATTTAACTATATGATAATGCGCAGAAATTTATAAAATCTTTGATTTGATGATTTAATCCAGCGGGCTTTTAATGTTCCTCAGCGATTCGCTGCTTAGCCTCACTTTTAAAATTTGCCTTTTAAATAAAGGCGATAAAATTATTTCATGTGATAAAACCAACTTTAATATGGAATAAAAGAGAGAGTTTGGGAAATTTAGACGGCTATATTTTAAGCAGGCACTATCCTAAACCCATTACTCTCAACTTTAATCAATACACTTTCTCCTTTCTCTAAATTGAAAGCGTGTTCCAAATCTTTTGGTAGTCTTAAAATTAAGTTGCTTCTAATCTTACCAAGTTTTGCTTTTAATACTTCTTTCTTCAGCTTATTTAATAGTAACACTTTCTGTGCCTGTTCAGGATCATAATAAATTTCCCCGCATGAACATTTCCATCCATCTATTGAATACTCATTAAATTTCATTCCTTTAACAAATTTCATTCCTTTGCTACATTTATTACATTTCATTTTTATTTCCTCCTTGTGAATCTTCCAAAATGAGTCAAAACCCAACAATCTTCTTTTAAGATTTCATGGTAATCCTGTACAATTACAGCATTATAAGTTTTCTTTCCTTTGTCAATCCACTTTTCTATTGTGCCTTGCTTTCTTTTTCTAGGTGCATCATACCCTTCTTCCAAAATCTCTACAACATCATAAATGGTTTTGCCCTCTTGCATTAATTCTTGCATAGCAGAGTGGCTTATAGCAATTCTAAGACCTTTATATTCCTCATTGAACATACTTATCTAACATACGTTAGAGGTATATGTTTATAAACTTTTCTCTTTTTTAACGGACGGAAAACTGCCCTTTACTACTTGTTCTTGACGTATCGCTTCGCTCAGTTTATAGAAACGAGGACTTCAAATTTACTTTTCGG
>CAYIKX010000060.1:0-6853 GCA_964364025.1 uncultured Methanosarcinales archaeon | reverse complement strand
TCAATTAAATTACTCTAAAACATTTTTCAATTTTATTTTTTATTATTTTTATTTTAAAATGTTTATATTTAATTTATAATTCATTTTTTAATTATATCCTTAACCATGCCAATTACTTTTGCAGGATTTCCAGCTATTATGGAATTAGGGGGCACATCCTTTGTTACAACAGCACCAGCCCCTATTATTGAGTTTTCCCCTATTGTCACGCCGCAAATGATTGTTGCATTTGCGCCTATGCTTGCCCTTTTTTTAACTAATGTCTCGGTTACCTGCCAGTCTTTTTCTGCCTTGAGCTTGCCGTCAGTTGTCGTAGCTCTTGGAAACTTGTCATTTGTAAAGCAGGCATGTGGGCCTACAAGAACCTCATCTTCTATGGCAACACCCTCTGGGATGAAAGCAAATGCCTCTATCTTGCAGTTTTTTCCAATCCTGGCATTTTTCTGTATTTCCACAAAAGAGCCTATTTTTGTGTTATCTCCAATCCTGCAGCCGTACAGATTAACTAAATCTGCATGGTAAATCTTTACATTTTTTCCCAATTTGACGTCTTTGCTAATCATTTTCTATAACCACCTTGCTTCCGTCATTTTTCAATGACTGCTGCGCAGCCTCCAAAACTTTTACAACTCTCAAGCCAGAGTAGCCGTCAGTTAAAGGCTTTTTTTTATTCCTTATGCAGTCGATAAAATGGCTGGCCATAATGCTCAGCGGCTCTTTGTTCTCTATTTTTGGCGTATGGATGTCGCCTGACCTGTAAGTAAGCGCCCACTGCTCGTATGTATCATAGTAAGGCTGCTTCGGTATGTTGTTTTTCTGTATTATAACTCCTTTGTCATATATTTTTATTTTTTCTTCCTGCATTATGTCGTCAAATACAAGCATTTTCCTGTTTCCAACAATTGTTGTTCTCCTGATTTTGCAGGGGTCCAGCCATGAGACATGCATGTTAGCCATTACTTTATTCTTGAACATCAAATTAATATGCGCATCATCTTCAATGCCCTCTCTTATGTAGGACTTGCCTATTGCCCTTACCGACAACGGCATATCACCAAGCCAATAAAGAAGCATTGAAATGTCATGAGGAGCCAAATCCCAAATGACATTGACTTTTTCCTGGAACAAGCCAAGGTTGACCCTTATCATATCAATGGTAAATATACTGCCCAATTCATCCTTCTCAATTATTTCCTTTATTTTTATTACAGGGCTGCTGTATTCAAATGTATGGTCAACCATCAAGACTTTTTTGTTTTTTTCTGAGATTTTTATGAGGTTAGTTGCATCTTCATAGCTGTTTGTTATAGGCTTCTCCACCAAGACATGCTTGTCTGCATTCAAAGCATCCTTGGCAATTTTGTAGTGAGTGTCTATGGGAGTTGCTACTATTATGGCATCAACATCCTTTTTGCTTAATATTTCCCTGTAGTCTTTTGTGACGATTGTTTTTGGGTAAATGCCTTTTATGTGGTTTAATCTGCTTTCGTCTAAATCACCACAATGAGTCATCTCAACTCCTGAAATATTATTAAAATTTCTAATTAAATTTGGCCCCCAGTAACCGCAGCCGATTATGCCTAATTTCATAGCCTAAAGGTAGGAATAATCTATTTAAAAATATATAGGTAAAGCTATTATTTGCGCTTCATCAGTATTACTATCCATACAGGAGAAAAAATTTTAAGCAGTTTGTACGCAGTATTCGATATTGGTATTCTTTGTTTTATCATTTTTACAGTTATGTCTTCATAATCAAAGTACTTATTTATTTTTTTAATAAAATCAAAATAAGTCAGCGGATTTACATCATAGCAATTGCCCTTGCCCATTAGCTTGACATAAGAATCAGCGAGTCTTTTCGGCAGCCAACAAAGAAAAAGCATATTGAAATTTGGCTCCAGAGGCCATAATTTGTTCTGCATGCCCAGATAAACAACACCATCACATTTCAATACCCTGTTTATCTCTTTCAAGTGCAATTCACCATTTTTCACATGCGCCATGACATGATTTGAGATTATTATGTCAAACTCATTGTTCTTAAATGGCAGCTTTTCATCTTTTATTTTTTTGAATACAAAATTATTTTTTACAACCCTCTCATCAACTATGTCAACAGAATAAACCTTTTTGCTTATCTTTCCAATTTCATGGGCTATGATTCCGGAGCCAGTTCCAATGTCGAGTATTTTAGATTCTTTGATATTTTTGTAATATTTTAATATTTCAATTATTGTTTTTGCTTTTTCCTTTCTGCTTTTTATGTCCAGCACTGCATGGCTTGTATTTGATTTCATTTCCTGGCAACCATCACATAGATGAAAGGGTCAACTTCTCCTGATAAATTGTCTATCTTTTTCAAGCCTAAATTATATAGAATCAGAAAAAGCTTTTGGGGAATAAAAACAATAAGCTGCACTAAAATATTTTTCCTGATTCGCTTAAAGCCTGATTTTGTGTCTATCTTATGGCCTTTAATTAATTCTGAAATAGCATAAAGCAAGATTGCAATGTATTTTGCAATCAGCTGGCATATTATTGCCAGCATGCCGCCTACAGGCTTTATGTAAACAACTTTAAAGCCGCTTTTCTCAGCCATCAGCCTCAAGCTATACTTGGTATAGCGAAAATAATCATGAGGCTGCTCATGCAAGCCATACTGGCATGGAGTAGTCAGAATCAAGTAAGATTTTTTTTTAAGAACCCTGTACATCTCATAAAACATTTTTTGGGGCTCTATGACATGCTCTATAACGCTTGTTGTCAGTATCGTGTCAAAACTTTTGTCCTTGAATGCAATCTCAGAGCCGGATGAAAAGGCATCAATTTCCTTATTCATGTGCAAAGTGGATGTCATGTCAATTCCAATATAATTTTTAATTTTTTCCTTGAAAACATAAAGAAACGGCTTGTCGCCGCAGCCTACATCAAGAAGGTTGCCTTTGGCATACTTGCTTGCGCTTAAAACTGAATTTAACTGCAATGTGGCTATAATATAACTATGCGTTGCCCTCCAGTCTACACTAAACTTTTTTGTCCTTTCATTAAATATAATTCCCCCTCTCTTAATCATTTGACCTTTTCCTTTATAATTTTATGAAGCTTTAATGCGATTTTGTCCCATGAATAGCCTTTAAGCTTTTTTCTGTAATTTATTTTTCCTTTGCCTAATTGGCTTTTTATTTTTGAGTAAAGCTCATATTCATTGTCTGGTTCGCATAAGCTGCCTTTATAATCTTCAAGCATCAGCTTTACATCACTCAAACTTGTTGCAACAATTGGCGTATTGCACGCCATGTACTCAACGCATTTGTAAGGAAAGCAATATTTTGTAAACTCATTTGAAGGGCTTGGCATGACAGCAACATCAGCAGCATTTATAGCCAATGCAACCTTATCTTGATTAATTGAATCGAATGAAATTACATCCTGTTTTTTTATGTTTGGTTTGTCAGATTCTTCATCGCTAAGCCTTCCAACTAAAAGCAATTTTGCATTCGGAACTTCTTTTCTCAGCTTCTCAAAAACATTTATTAAAGTATCAACTCCAAGGCTTTTCTGCAGGCTGCCTGTATAAGCGATTATTTTAGAACCCAAAGGTAGTTTTAATTTTTTTCTGCTTAAAGCCCTGTCAATTGGCCTGAATAATTTTAGGTCTACCCCATTTTGAATTACAAAAACATTATTTTTCCGTATTCTTGATATTTTACCCTTCAAGGCAAAACTGACAGTTGTTATGATATTGGCATGTTTTACAACATACCTGTCAAGATGCCTGAAAAAAGGTATTTTATAAGTGGCATAAGTCTCATAATTATCGTGCAAGTCATAAATAAATCTTATTTTGCGCTTTTTTGCAAGAAGGTATCCAAAAATGCCCCACAATGGATCGCTTGTTGCAATCAAAATATCATACTTTTTGTCATTTAAAATCTTGTTTAATTCTATCAAAAAGCTAAAAGAATAAAAAAAACTGAATGGTCTTATCATCACATTAATGCCATGTAACTTCACGTTCTTATTCTCAAATTTATTGTAGTCAGCGCAGAAAAAATCAATCTTATGGCTTAATTTTGCCAAGCTTTCAAAAAGCCTTGTCTGCCTACCGAAATCCTCGTCAATAATATCCCTCGATGCAGTATACCTGCTTGTAAGAACAAGTATTTTCATCTTATTTCCTGTTCATATCAGCAATGAAGCCAAAAATTATTATTTGCAGCCCTATGCTTAGAATTAGGATGTCAAGCATCATCAAACCAAGATGCCTAAATGCACCACCCCCAAAAAACTGAAAATAAACAAGATAAAAGCCCAGTACAAGCCCAACAGACAGGATGATGCTGCCAATAACTCCAAAAAATTTCAATGGCTCAAAATCCCTGTAAACCCTTATAAGATTTATGAAAGCCCTTACAGCATAACCAAACGGATTGCCTATAAGCCTGCTTTTTCCATTCCTTTTTGCAAAATAAACCGGAACTTCCTTGAGCCTGAATTTTTCCCTTACAGCCCTTATTATCTGCTCCTGCGTATAGGTATGGTTTGATGTTATGCTTATTTTTTCTGCAACCTTTCTCTTGAATGCCCTAAAACCTGTCTGGGCATCCGATATTTGCAGGCCTGCTATTTGCGACACTACTCTGGAAAAAGCAATATTTCCAAGCCTTTTAATCAAAGGCATCTCCTCTATTTTACCTTTGAACCTGCTTCCCAAAACAAGATCATAGCCTTTTTTTATCTCATCAAGCAGCTTTGGTATTTCTCTTGGCTGATACTGAAAGTCTGCATCTATGTGGACAATAACATCCGGTTTAAGCTCAAGCGATTTTGAAATTTCTGTTTTAAATGTCTCAGCCAGCCCATAATTTTTCGGATGCGAATAAACAACAGCACCTGCTTTTCGTGCAATTTTAGCTGTATTGTCACTGCTGCAGTCATCAACAACAAGAAGCTTATAGCTGTAATCAGTCTTATCCATAGTGTCTTTTATGGCTTTTAGAACTCTGCCTATTGTCTTTTCCTCATTATAAGCAGGCATAGTAATTACTGCTTTCATTACTCGGCAAAAGGATAAACTATTTAAATACCTTTCTATCCTTTAAATTGTGGTTTTGCATGAGTTTTTTGACGATAATACTGTTTTTCATTTACACCTATGGCTTGGGATTTTCCTTGACAAGGATTGTAAAAGAATCTGAGAATTTCTTGGAGAGAAATTTGATGAGGCTGGGCTTTGGATTAGGCTCGATGCTGGTCCTTGGTTTGATTTTAAATATTATCAAAGTACCATTGGATTGGAGAATCTTCCTTGTCTTAAGCTTGGCTTTGCCATTATTTTATCTTTTAAAAAACATAAAATATATCGTTAAAGAGTTTCATTTAAATTTTAAAATAACAAGATATGATTTAGCAATATTGATAATGCTTGCAATCTTCTTTGCCTCTTTTTATGTATATACCAAAGGCGCATTTTCATATCCCTGGCTGGAAGATGATGATTCATGGGCTCATGCCATTGGAGTCAAGTATGTTTCAGTTGAAAAAACAGTGTTTGCAAAACAGTCATTAAGGTACATTGACCCGTATCCGCCAGTCTATGACATGCTTTTAGGGATTTTGCACCAGACAAATGATTCAGTATACTGGACGTTAAAATTTTTCAACGCTTTAATAATCTCATTAAGCATAATTTTTTTCTTTTTCTTCGCAAAAGAAATTCTAGGCAAAAACAAGGCATTATTCTCGGCATTTGCCATTGCTTCAGTGCCGGCATTCTTAAGCCATTTTATATGGGCAATTGCATTAACCATCCCGCTTTATTTTGTCTCATTTTACGCAGCTGAAAGGATAAAGCACGATAAAAAATGGCTATTTGTTGCTGCAATAATGACAGGAGCGACTTTAACTATTTCTCCGTCCCATAGCGTGTACTTTGGATTATTTTTTATCATCTATTACATTGCAAAGGCTGTTTCAGAGAAAAATGTTCTTGTATATCATGTTGCCGCCGGATTTTCTGGCTTGCTCATCTCATTTTTTCTCTGGTGGCTTCCTTCAATAATAAGGCATGGAATTAAAGGAACTATAAAGGGCCTGGGTTCAAGCTTTGAGGCAGGCATTTTAAATGTTGCTGGAACAGGTGATAAGATATACAATCTGAAGGATTTTTTTGTTGCGCAAATAACAAATATGATAAACAATCCGATTGGGATAGGGCTTATTTTATCGATGCTTTTGGTTATTGCTTTGATATCACTAGTTGCTAAGCACTTTAATGAGCTATATAAAAACAAGCTTAAAATTCTTGCAGTATTCTTGATACTTGCAGTAATCATGCTGTCTTTTTTTTCTTACACATATGTAAAGCATGTGCAAAAAGCAAATCTTCCAGTAGAAGTAGGTTCAGTCCCATTTTCTGAATTTTTATATGATCAGATTTTTTTTATTTCATCACTACTAATCATGTTTTTTGTATTCATATCGTTGGTAATTATAAATTATAAAAATCCAGACTTTAAAGAAAAATATGCCATCATTATTCTTGCATGGCTTATTTTCAGCTTTATCGCTGTTAACGCAGGACCCTATCATTATAAATTGACTCCTTTTAGAGCTTGGTCAATTTTTGTTATACAATTGGCAATTTTAGCAAGCGAGGGCCTATTGTTTTTACTCAATATTTTTAAAAAACATGCTATAATAATGCAAATTACATTTTTTATTTTTTCATTGTTTTTTATTTTCTCAAATTATTTTGAGTTTTCCTCATTCATTAGTTTCTTTTTTCCATTTATTTCCGCTTTTTTAATTAAATTAATCTTGCTTGTTTTTGTTATTTCCATGATCTTAT
>CAYIKX010000059.1:0-6861 GCA_964364025.1 uncultured Methanosarcinales archaeon | reverse complement strand
AAAATATGGACTGGATGCAGAATCAATTGCAGAAGAAGTTATGAAATTTGTGAGTAAGAAGAAATAAAATGCAAAACTGGGTTTTTTATGGATTGATTGCAGCGTTTTTCTTTGCATTAAATACTATCTTATACAAGGTTGCACAGCAGAAAGGAAATTTTTCTCCATATTACGGCAGCTTTATGCTTGGCTTGGGAGTAATTTTAATTTTTGGATTATTTTTGTTGTTCAAGCCAAGTTTTGAGTTTGAATGGAAATCAAGCAGTTTGGCTTTAATTTCAGGAATATTTTGGGGTATTGGATTTTTAGCTGTTGCAATAGCTATTGCACAAAAAGCTGATATTGCAAGGCTAGCTCCAATTTATAACACAAGTATTTTGCTTGTTATCATAATGAGCATAATTTTCCTGCACGAACTTCCTGATGTTTCGCAAATGTTTAGGGTTATCGCTGGAGCTGTATTGATAGTTGTTGGCGCGATTTTGGTTAGCGTTTAAAGGAAAAGATTAAAAATAGAGAATCAATATAATAAAAATAAGTGAATAAAAATGCAAATCTTCCTTGATACGGCTTTGATCGATGAACTAAAAAAAGGTGCTGAAACTAATTTGATTGACGGCTGCACCACAAATCCATCCTTAGCTGCAAAGGCAGGTAGGGATTATAATGACGTTCTCAAAGAAATCTGCTCCATCATTAAAGGTCCAGTAAGCGCAGAAACTGTTTCTTTGGATGCGGATGGAATGGTAAAAGAAGGAATTGCTTTTTCCAAAATCGCAAAAAACATTGTTGTTAAAGTCCCAATGACAGTTGAAGGAATGAAAGCATGCCAGCAATTGACAAAAAAAGGAATTAAAGTTAATGTAACTTTATGCTTTTCTGCAAACCAAGCTTTATTGGCAGCAAAATCAGGCGCTTATTTCGTGAGCCCTTTTGTAGGCAGGTTAGATGATATTGGAGAAACTGGGATGTGGCTGATTAGGGATATAAAAACAATTTATGACAATTATAAATTTACAACTCAAATTTTAGTTGCTTCAGTAAGAAATCCTATTCATGTGTTGGATGCTGCAAGAATAGGCGCACACATTGCAACAATGCCATACTCTGTTTTTGAGCAGTTGTTCAAGCATTCTTTGACAGATGCTGGCATTAAGAAATTCTTAGAGGATTGGGAAAAAGTACCGAAGAATAAGAAGTGAGAAATATTTATTTGATAGTGCATTTACTTTTCAATAACTTTAAAAAGATTTATATATCTAAAATATTTTTATTAAATGATGGCAAGAAGAAAAGAGTCAAATGAATCTAGAACAACAAGATATTATATTAGAATGATAAAAAGAATTACTAAATTGTTGATTTGGATTTTTGTGTTGTTCTTAATCGTAATGGGAATAATCTGGGTCGTACCAAGGATATGGCATGCAGTATTTAACTAAAAACAAAAACAGTTCTAAGTAGTTATTTCCATAAACTTCCCAAACAAACCTTTTTATACCATATTTCTAATCTTCAAATTATGGCGCAACAATACAACATCAAGGACGTAAAATCGCACGAGTCTGCTCACGATAGAAAAGTTAAAGAGTTAGAAGAAGAGCTATCCACAACAAAATACAACAAGAAAACTCAAGGACATATTGGCTTGGTTAAAGCCAAGCTGGCAAAAATAAAAGAGGAATACCAAAGAAAAGCTGCTGCAAAAGGCAAAGGTGAAGGATTTTCTGTAAGAAGAACAGGCGATGCAACTGCAATTATTGTCGGCTTTCCTTCTGTTGGCAAGTCAACCTTGCTAAATGCGATAACTAATGCAAATTCGCCAGTTGGAGCTTATGCTTTCACCACTTTGACTTGCATTCCCGGCCTATTAGAGTATAATCATGCAAAAATACAAGTTCTAGATGTTCCAGGAATTGTTGAAGGAGCTGCAACTGGCAGAGGCAGGGGAAAAGAAGTTCTTGCTTGCGCGCAAAGCGCAGATTTGGTTATTATTCTGCTTGATGTTTTCCATCCAGAGCATATTGAAATTGTTAAAAAAGAAATATTTGAAACCGGCTTAAGAATAAACCAAAAACCTCCACAAGTAAAGATTTCAAAAAAAATGAGAGGCGGAATTGACATTGGCTTGACTGTTAAATTGACAAAGCTCAATGAAGAAACCATAAAATCCATATTAAAGGAATTCAGATTGGACAATTCTAGCATTGTGATAAGAGAAGACATAAGCGATGACCAATTAATTGACGCGATAGAAGGCAACAAAAAATATATTCCAGCAATAACTGTGTTAAATATGATAGACATGGTTAACTCTAAAGAATTGGAAAGAATCAAGGCAATTACAAAGCCTGATATCTGCATCTCAGCTGAAAAGAGAGTAAATACAGAATATCTAAAAAAAATAATTTTTGAAAGGTTAGAATTTATCAGAGTCTATTGCAAAGAAGCTGGAAAAAAAGCTGATATGGGTGTTCCATTAATAATGAGGAAAGGTAGCAATTTGAGGGATGTCTGCCTAAAGCTTCACAAGGATTTTGTAAATAAGTTCAGGTTCTCGAGAGTTTGGGGCAAAAGCGCAAAATTTCCAGGCATGGTTTTAAGGAAGCTTGAGCACGTTTTGGAGGATAATGACATTGTGGAGATACATTTGAGCTGATTCCCGCAACATTTAAATATAACTCTAGCTTACTTTGCAATATGGATATTGTAAAAAAACTAGAGGATTTGATGGCGCAGATTGGGTTTGCATTCTATAAGCTGCTCTCAAGCTTCAGGGTTCTGTTTTTTTATTTTAGGCACTGATTGGCTTTTTATTTTCTGATAAAAGCTAAATTTGGTTTTAACTTGGCAAAACTACAACAAAAAGAATAAATAATGGGTGCGTATCTTAACAAGCGAAGATGAACATAGCATTAACTGGCTTCAAGGGGACGGAAAAATCAGCTATTTGCAGGCTATTGGCAAAAAAACTGGACAAAAAGCTTATTTCCACTTATGAGGAAATATCAAAAAAAACCGGCATTGGAATAGGAAAGTTTGTGGAAAAATATGGATGGAATAAATTCCATGATTTGGCGTCAGAAGTCATTGAAACATTAAGCGATTTGGATGATTGTGTTTTTTATGCCAGCTGCAGCGATTTAATAAGAAATGAAAATGTAATAAATATAAAAAAGAACTCGCTGATAATTCTGCTGACAGCTGACATAAAAAAACCAGCGAGATCAGGTGCAAAGGAAAAGCATGATTATGCTGAGGAGATGAAGGATTTTCTGCCAGAGCATGAATCAAGGTATAAAAAGTCTGCTGACTATATTATCGATACATCAAGCTTGTCGCCGGAAGAGGTATGTGATTTGATAATACACTATGTCCAGACAGAAGTTCAATAGGCATATTAAGATTTTTTAATAAAATAAAATGGGAATTAAGGAAAATCAGGAATTTTTGAGGAAATTAGCAGAAAGCCTGAGTCCAGTTGAAAGAAAAGTTGTAAGGGTTTTGGACAACTTTAGCTCATTTCATGACATTATAAAAGTGACTGAGCTGAAGGATGTTGAAGTGATGAGGGCATTTCAATGGCTGCAGAACAAGAACATAATCAAAATTAAGGAAGATGAAAAGGAAATTGTTTCTCTGGATGAAAATGGGCTGAAATACCTGAAATACGGCTTGCCTGAAAAAATATTTCTAGAGGCTTTGGATAAGCCGTCTTCTCTTGATGAATTAAAGGAAAAAACAGGCTTAAGCGATGAGGAACTGGCAATATCATTAGGCACTTTAAAATCAAAAGCTGCGATTGAAATTACAAAAGAGAAAGGGATTGTTGTTTCTATAACAGAGAATGGAAGGCAATTGTCAAAGCGCGGATTTGCTGAAGAGCAGTTTCTGAAAGAGCGCTTTCCAAGGCAAATAGACTCGCTTAATGCAGAAGAAAGATTTGTGCTTGACAATCTAAGAAAAAGAAAGAAAATAGTAAAAGTAGGGCTGTCTAAAATAATTGATGCGGAACTCACACAAATTGGCAAGAAATTAGCAAAGGAAAGGCTTGAGGAAGAATTGATAGAAAAAACCACACAATCAATGATAAAATCAGGCGCTTGGAAAGGAAAGAAATTCAGAAGGTTTGATATCAAAATTAATGTCCCTCAGGCATTCGCCGGAAGAAAACAGCATTACAGAAGATTTCTCGATGAAATCAGGCAAAAATTCATTGCACTTGGGTTTGAAGAAATGACAGGCCCTATTGTTGAGACGGATTTTTGGGATATGGATGCCTTGTTCATGCCCCAGTTTCATTCCGCAAGGGATATTCATCAGGGATATTACATAAAAGAGCCGAAATATGCAAAGCATTTGCCTGAAGATGTTGTGAAGAAAGTCAAGTCTGCGCATGAGAATGGGTTTGGAACTGGCTCAAAAGGCTGGAGATATGATTTTGATATCAAAAGAACCCATAGGCATATTTTAAGGACACATGACACTTCAATTTCCGCAAGAACCCTTGCCTCAAAGGAACTGAAAATACCTGGAAAATATTTCCAGATTTCAAGATGCTTTAGGTATGATGTTGTAGATGCAACTCATCTTCCTGACTTTAACCAGGTCGGCGGTATTGTGGTTGAGGAAGGCGTGCATTTTGGCCATTTAAAGGCGCTGCTAAGGCTGTTTGCAGAGGAATTCGCAGAAACAGACGAGATAAGAATAAAGCCAAGCTATTTCCCTTTCACAGAGCCAAGCGCTGAATTGCAGGCTAAGCATCCTGAGTTTGGATGGATTGAATTGGCAGGCTCTGGGATTTTCCGTCCGGAATTAGTAAAGCCATTGGTTGGAAGAGAAGTTCCGGTAATTGCATGGGGTGTTGGTTTGGACAGATTGGCAATGTTCAAGCTGGGAATAAAAGATATAAGATTATTGTTTTCTCATGATTTGGAATTTTTGAGAAATGCTAAGGTGATATGATGAGCAATGAAAAATATACAAAAATCTGCCCGAAGTGCGGCAGCATAGACCTGCCTGTAATAACAAGTTTTGTTGAGATATTGGCGCCAACGCCAGAGAAATGTAGAAAATGCAACTACACTGGCTTGTTTCCAGAAATTGAAATTAATGAAATTGGGAATTTTAGAAAAAAACTAAGCCATTAAAAAATTATTCAAAATAAAGTAAAAATAAGTTAAAAATGCCGACAATAACATTTTCGTTAGGGGATTTGCAGCATTTAGTTGGCAAAAAGGTTTCTATACAGGAAGTTATCGAGCTTGCCCATTATGGAAAAGGGGATGTTGAAAGCTATGATGAAGAAACTGATGAAGTAAAGATTGATTTTCAGGACACGAATCTTCCTTATCTGTGGAGCGCAGAAGGATTTGCAAGACTGATCAAGGGGATTTTGGAGATTGAGAAAGGCATGCCAAAATTAAAATTGAATAAGGGCGATTATGAAGTGATTGTTGACAAGTCAGTTGCAAAATTAAGGCCTTATATCGCTTGTTTTGCGGCAAAAGGGCAAAAAATTGATGACTATCTGCTGAAGCAGCTTGTCCAACTGCAGGAAAAATTCTGCGAGAGCTATGGAAGAAGAAGACAAAAAGTTTCTATTGGGATGTATTCCTACAAAAGAATAACTTTCCCTGTGCATTACAGGGCAGTCGCTCCTGATTCAATAGAATTCGTGCCATTGGATTTCAAGGCAAAGATGAGTTTGAAGGAGATACTCTCGGAGCACCCAAAAGGCAAGGAATATGCATGGATTTTGGATGGCTTTGAGAAATATCCTGTTTTGCTTGACGACAAAAATGAGGTATTAAGCTTTATTCCCGTCATAAACTCTAATTTTACCGGCAAACTTGAAGTTGGCGACGAGAATATCTTCTTTGAAGCGACCGGCACAGATGAAAGCTCTGTCAATTTAGCGGCAAATATTTTTGCTTATGCCTTGTCTGACAGGGGCTTTGGCATTTATTCTGTTGAAGTGAAATATGCTGATAAAAAAATTGAAGTTCCTGATTTGGAATGCGAGAAAATACAGATAAAAAATGAGCAGATAAAGCAGCTGTTTGGACTGGAACTAAAGGAAAATGAAGTAAAAAGGCTTCTTGAAAAGGCAAGGCACAATTTCCATAATTATAAAGTTGAAATTGCCCTTTACAGGCATGATATTCTGCATCCTTATGATGTGATTGAGGACATTGGAATAATGTATGGATTTGATAAAATAGAAGAAATGCCTTTGAAAACATTCACCATTGGTTCCATGCTAAAAATGAATGAATTTATTGACAAAGCAAGGGAAATTGCTGTAGGGCTTGGCTATCAGGAAATAATGAGCGCTGTTCTGACAAACAAGGATTTTCTTTACAAAAAAATGAATATTGAGGATTTTGGGACAATTGAAATTGAAGATTATATGTCTGAAACTCATTCTGCTGTGAGGAGCTGGATTATTCCAAATTTACTGGAGGTTTTCTCAAAAAACAAGCATGTTGAGTTTCCTCAAAGGATTTTTGAGGAAGGATTGGTTAATGCAAGAAAAGGCGAAGAAATTTTGGATTTTAATAGGATTGCGATTGCCTCATCCCATGAAAATGCAAACTATACAGAAATAAGGCAAGTGCTTGATTACATAATGAAATGCTTCGGCTTGCATTACGATATTGAAGAAGCAGAGCACAATTCATTCATTGAAGGCAGGGTTGGAAGAGCGATTGTTAAAGGAAAAAAGATTGCTTATTTAGGGGAAATAAATCCTGCTGTGTTAACATCATGGGGATTGGAGATGCCTGTTGCTGCTTTGGAGTTGAATTTGAGTGAGTTGTTTGAGATGTTGGAAAAGAAATGAGTGTTTTATTCTAGACA
>CAYIKX010000058.1:0-7034 GCA_964364025.1 uncultured Methanosarcinales archaeon | reverse complement strand
AGGAAAATGCTATATATGCGAAAAGGGCAGCTTAACAAAAAAAAAGGTAGATTACAAGCTTTATGGAGTAAGCATAGGCAAGTTTTATGCTGAGGTTTGTGGTAAATGCGGAGAAATATTCTTTGACGAGGACACCTCTAAAAAAATGACTGAAATTGCAAAAAAGAAAGGGCTATGGGGCTTGCAGACAAAAACAAAGGTCGGGCAGGCAGGAACAACTTTGGATATAAGGCTGCCTAAGAAAATAATAGATTTCTTAAACTTGAAGAAAGGGAAAGAGGTTGAGATTCATCCAGAAGGAAAGGACAAGCTAATTATATCAATCTAAACATACGGAATATTCTCATGGAACTTAATTCCATAAACATAAACATAATTCCAAAACAAGCCCTTTTTCCTCGTCACAAAAACAGAAAAGCCCGCTTCCCTGAATATCTTTTCTATTGTTCTGTCATTTGAAAGCCATGCGACATTTGGAATAACCTTGAAGAAATCGGCATAATCCACAAAGACTATTTTGCCGCCGTAAGGCAATAAATCCCTCATCTCTCTCAGAACTTTCTTGACATCCTGCAAATAGCCCATCATGCCTATGCTTACTATCGCATCTACATTAGGTATTGACGGATGCACCCTGTTTACCTGATGTTCGTCATGAATAACAACAACATGGCTGTGGCCTCTTTTTACAAGCCTCTTTTTTGTTATGTGCAATTCTTTCATTGACAAATCAGTCGCATATACCCTGCCATTTGGCCCAACAGCCTGTGCAAGATACAGCGTAAATGTTCCTACAGAGCAGCCAAACTCCAGCACCCTTCTGCCTTTTACATCTCCTAATAATATAAGCAATTCTTTCCTTATGTTTTTTGGCAGGATAATTCTCTCCATCAGCAATGTGATATATGCAAGGGCATCATTTATTTTTATTACAGCCTCAGGGTTATAATATATCTCAAGCAGCAGGTATATCGGTATGCCAACAAGTATAAGTGAAAATCCCAATTTAAGCGTGTTTATGGCGCTAGCATTTACGCTGCTAAAGTTTGGAAAAATCCAGGCAGCCAATATGCCGATTATAAATACTAGTACAATGATGGTGCCTATTTTCGCAAATGGCACTCTAAATTCTCTTTTTAGGTTCGGCTCTTTATTCCTTAGCATAGGCACTGACAAAATGACAAAAAAATACATTACAAGCCCAAGCGGCAGCAGCAAGCTTAATAGTGCTTTATACTTGCCAAAAGCCATTTCAAAAATTGCAAGCGAGACTATTGTCTGGAAGACTATGGCTTTATAGGGTGTTTTAAATTTTTCATGAATGCTGCTTAACTGCGCAATAAACAGTTTATCCCGCGCTAATGCGAGTATCAGCCTTGGCATGGTTATTATGCCGACTGCTGCAGACCCTATAAGAGTAACGAAAATTCCAATGTTAACAAGCCTCATTCCAAAATTACCAAGCAGCGTCTCAGAAACAATTGAAAGAGGCGTATTAGACTCTGCTAATGTTCTCCATGGAATTATGCCTAATGACACTACAGCAATCAAAACTCCAAGAATGCCGACAATTACTGTTCCTATTATAATTGCTTTTGGTATAATTTTTTCAGGCTCTTTGGTTTCCTCTGAGAGATATGTTGCGCTTTCCCATCCAAAAAAGCTTTCCGCAAGGAAGAATATCGTCAGAAAAATCGAAGAAGCCCCAAAAGTAAGAAATGGAAAATAATTAGCGGCATTAATTTGGAATACACCTGGAAAAATTATGGAAAGCAAGACAATGATTGAAGTAGCGGCAAAAATAACAAGCAAAAATGCGCTTGCTTCGATGCCGAAATAAGCAACCAAATTCAATATCACTATAAACAATATGCTGACTCCAATCTTCAGCCAGAATTGTGAAGGATTGGGAATCAGATAATCAATTGCAGCAACAACAAGCAATGCTGTTGTTAAATTGCTGACAAGCCATGCAGTCCATCCCATCATGAAGGAAAAAAACCTGTTGTAAGCGTGCTTGCTGAATTCGTAAATTCCTCCTGCTTTTGGATACATAGAAACCAGCTCTGCAAAATAAAAGCTTATGTATATTGCAATAATGCTTAGGATTATCCATGCCAAGATAGAAGCATTTCCCGAATAGCCCGAGCCAATTGAAGCTCCAAAGAACAAGCCAGTGCCCATTATAGAGCCTATTGACAACGACAGACTAGTCCAAAACCCCAGAACTCTCTTTAACTCAGCCATTACCATGAATTTCGGGTTTACATTTAAAAACAATTGTTTGTACTTGAATGTGGTAACTAAATTAAACAAACATTTAAAAATAATCAAATTAAACCAAGCCTTATGAAAATAATGATGGCAGAAGTGCGCTATAAAGGCAAAATTAATTTGTCAAATTTAGATGCAGGTGTATTGCCAGAGAATATTGGATTAGCAACAACAGTCCAATTTCTTGATTTTGTTGATGAAATAAAACAATATTTAGAAAATAATGGAAAAACAATCTTTATAGACAAAATAAAACAAAAATATGAAGGCCAACTGCTTGGATGCGACACAGGAGCTGCAGAAAAGATAAAAAGCAAAGTTAATGCTTTCCTTTACATTGGAACTGGCAAGTTTCATCCCTTGGGCATTGCCTTGAATATAGACAAGGATGTTTTCTGTTACGACCCAATTAGTGCTGTACTATCAAAAATAGATAGGACAGAAGTGGAAAAATACAACAGAAAAAGAAAAGCAGCTTATATGAAATTTTTAGAAGCAGCAGAAATAGGCATTTTAGTCTCATTAAAGCCCGGTCAAAACAATTTCAGAAAAGCAGTTGAGTTAAAAAAGCAGTTAAAAGACAAAAATTGCTATATTTTTGCTTTTGACACTTTGGATTTCAGTCAAATAGAAAATTTTCACTTTATACAGTGCTGGGTCAATACAGCATGCAATAGAATCTTAGATGATTACGATAAATTCCCAAAACCATTAGTGGACTTGAGTGATATAGAAAAGATGGAGTTGCTAACTATAACTATGAAATGATCATTTCTTTTTTCTATTTTCAGAAAGCAAATAAATCAATGCCTTAATCTCTTTTAGCTCTTTTTTAGAAACATCGACCATAACGCTAAGCAGTATAAACAGCACTAACAAGGTGAGCCAACTAAAAATTGATATTATCATCAGCCAGCTTAACTGCCCCTTCTCGGCAGTATAAGCCTGATTTATAAGCTGAAATCCAAGAAAAGCAGCGCCTATGCCGACAATTAAAAGGACAATATCAAAAATGCTAAATCGATTTTCTGCCATAAATAAACCTCTTTTTTAATACACCGATAAACTATTATTTAAAGTTTGTTATTGTTTCCTGTCTATTTAATTTTATTTCTTTTCAAAATAGTAAAAATAATCATTGAGAAAATAAATAATATAAGCAAGCCCCCTGAAAATATAAGTAAAAGAGCTGGAGATTTTGAAATTGAAGCTGTTGGCATCAAGCCCCCTTCTAAAGTTTCTTCTGTTCCACTTGCCGGCTCGGCAATTCCAGCTTCAGTCTCATTCTTTATGTCTTTTTCCGGCTCTTTTTTTGTACCAGAAGCGCAATCCCTGACAACCAGGTCAGCAATTTTTTGATCGAATAATACAAAATTCTTCCAATAAAGATTTACTGCAACAGGATAAGTTCCTGACTTGAAGAAAGATGGCACTTCTATGTTTATGGTTTTTGTATGTATTCTTTCCTCATCACTGGCTTCATTTGATGATTCCAAAGATACATCCCTATCAAATGAATTTATTCCCAAGGTGCTGGATTTAAATTCCAAAGCAATTTCATTCTCGGCAGTCGAGCCGACATTTGTTATCTGTGCTGTCAACTTTGACTTTCTGGTGCAATCTATGATGCTGGGATTCAGCAAAACTTTTGTGATTCTTATATCATGGCTTAGCCTCTTCATATCAAGCTTTAATTTTACTTCTGCCTTATACGATGTTCCATTTGCATCCTCCCCTTCAGCTTCTATCTTAACATTATGGGTTCCTGGCTCAATGCCCAGAGGAATATTAAATTTGACGTCAACCCTGTTGTCATTCCCCGGCTCCAGGTCAAAATCTATGCTTTTTTCCTCTAAATCCTCCACATCATCGTCGGTGCCTTCGATAGTCATTGTAACAAAAACATCCCTTAAATCAGGCTTCTCGCCTTGAAATGTATTTTCAACTCTAATAGTAAAAGTTATATTTGAGCCTGGCAGCACATCTGCATCTATTCTTGAGTTGTTTGCAACAGGAACAGAAGCAGAATTTATTCTGTCTCTGTTTTCCACTTTGTAAGTGTAAGCTTCATCATAGTCAACATGCACGTCTATTTCAGTTATCCCTAGTCCTGCAGCTAATATATTTGAAGCTACAAAAATCATAAATACAAACGCAAAAACTATTAGTCTCATTTTGTGATTATTATACAGTAGTTATTTTCTATATATAAAGCTTATGGTTTGCAGAAGAAAATAGAGTCTTTCTCTTCTTCAATAACTTTGTCTATTTTGAAATTTTTTCTAATTAGTCCTGTAATAAAATTGAATTTTTTTGCTCTTTTTAAAACACTAAAAACAAAATTTTGCCTGCCAACCCTTTTCATCTCATTTATTGATTTTCCTATATTCTTGAAATTGTGCATTGCAGTAACTGAAATGACATAACCAAATGAGCTGTCTTTAAATGGAAGTGATTCAGCAACGCCCAAGAATTTCCCATTATTCTTATTCCGCTTTAATAATTCAATGCTTGGCTCGATGCCTACGACATAGCAGTCAAAATCAGAAGAAATGCCTGTGCCGCAGCCGATATCCAGTATTTTTGTATTTTTATTTATGTTGATATTGTTCTTAATAATAGATAATTTATTAAATTGTTCCTTTCCATACAATTCATTATAGCCATCTGAAATTGCATTGTAATAAGGCATAATTTGAATATTATGTTTTAATTTAAATACTTTTACGAAAAGAATAAATAAAAGCTGTAAATCTTAATTGCCTGTAAATTTAAGGTGAACTGGATGAAAAAATTTTTTTTTATATTTATTTTGGTTTTTGCTGTAGGCTGCACACAGGCAAAAGACTTTAACTATGGCCAAAAGCAAATTAATGCCCTTGATTCTAAGTATAACACAACCATCGAAGCCTATCCAAAAAATATGGCGCAAATTGATTCGATGCTTATTGATTTGGCAGAACTCAAAAAACTTCAGCTAGAAACAGGGCAGGAGCCTTTCAATTACATTATTGATTATAAAAACCTTAATCTTGAAGCTGAAAAACTGTTCATGCAAGGGCAAAAATATGGGGAATCAGGCACCACTAAGGGCGGTTTTGGGTGCAAGTCAAGGCCGCTGATAATTGAGTCGGCATCATTTAGAAACAAATCATCTCTTAAAGGTTTTGAGGCTGTTAATTTATTGAGGGAATTTGTTGGCAAATATCCAAAAGAGGCAAACTCAGCTGGCTTGTCGCTGAAAAATGCTTTATTTCTTAACGCAACCTTTTATCAAATATCAAAAGATGCAAGAAGTGACAGCAGTATTATCAATCGTTTCTGCCCGGAGAATGTGACTTTGGAGATATACCAGCAGAACTTCCGCAAGCCTGGATTCAGGGAACGAAATAACCTAAGCGACGAGTATATAAACAAACTAGGCTACGACGAAGCTGTGGCAATTTGGAAAAAAGATATTGGAATCAACTAAAATGGCGTTAAAAAAGCCAAGCAGCGTGGAAGAATGTGTATATTTCACAAACAGGACATTTGATTCTGGAAGGGCAATGGCCTGGGTTTTCCGAAAAACATGCCCAAAATGCAGGAAAGATGTATTAAAAAAGCCATCCACCAAAAGCGGAAAGCCTGATAAGAAATCAGCAATTTACGTCTGCAAAAGTTGCCGATATGAAGAGAAAAATGAGGACGTTGAAGGAGATTTAGTAATTAATGTTGAATACAAATGCCCTCATTGCGGAAATGAAGGTGAAACTACAACTGAATATAAAAGAAAGACTTTTGAAGGCGTGCCTTCTTTTGTGTTTGAATGCCAGAAATGCCGCAAAAAGATTGGATTGACGAAAAAGCTGAAGGAAACAAAGAAAGGAAAAAAAGAAAATTTGGATGAATAAACTATGTTTAATGGAATAAACATGTTGAATATTTTTGGTGGATTTATTGCAGGATTTATGTTGCTGATGTTATTCATTGTTGCACTTGTTGCATTCTTATTTATATTCTGGATTTTGATGATTATAGATTGCATAAAGAGGAATTTTAAAGGAGAAAATGACAAAATTGTATGGATTCTTGTGCTGGTTCTTTTGGGTTTTATAGGTGCAACAATATATTATTTTGTTGTAAAGGTTAATGATAAAAAATCAAGGAAAAAGAAATAATTATTTGGTTTTCTTAAACAATTCCTCAACGTGCTTCCAGTTAACAACATTCCACCAGGCTTTATATAAGATTAATTTAGAGTCTTATTGGTTTAATCTTTATTTCAAATGGATTATAAGACCTCCGACTTTTTCTTTTTCTCTTACCACTTTTAGATGTTTTTTTCTTAGATAAACCTAAGTGTCTTCTAACAGTTGCTAATGATTTTCTTCCTTGTGATATATTACAAGTATGGTGAGCCACGAAACAGTTGGCTTCGGTATAAAGTCCTCCTGCCCTCTTCCTCGCTAAATCCCAATCTTCCCCAGCACGAATTTTTACAGAACAAAGTCGACAAATCCCCTTGTCTCTTTTCCAAACGATTCTTCTTAAAATTTTTTTAGAAATTCGTTTACCCGCCCTCTTTTGTTCCCACATATGAATAGGCTTAACTTTAATGCCAACAGGCTTAAATTCAGGAATTCTAAATAAATCTCTTACCATAAACTAACTTTCATATAAGGTACATATAAACATTCCTATTGGGATACCACTGGACATCCTTGCGGCTTGTTTGCAAGTTAACTCGTAATTAGAAAGATTTAAGGGGCTTTAGCCCC
>CAYIKX010000057.1:0-7120 GCA_964364025.1 uncultured Methanosarcinales archaeon | reverse complement strand
TGCAGGAACAGCAGAAAGAAATGCTTCTATAAACTGGATTTCAGGCTGCTTTGGCGGAAAGCTTAACAGGCTGAAGATTGACACGAACTTTAACGGGCAGGGCTCGAGCTGCAGCAATCTCGGGATATTCATGGGAAAAGGAAAGGAGCACATTGATTTCACGACAAATGTTTACCATAATGCAGAAAATACAACAAATGACATTTTAGTTGATGGAATTTTAAAGGACGAGTCAACATCAGTTTATCGAGGATTGATTAAAATAGAAAAACAGGCGCAAAAAACAAATTCCTATCTTGCAAATCATATTTTAAAATTAGGAGATAAGACGCTTGCAAATTCAATTCCAAGCTTAAAGATAGATGCAAATGATGTAAAAGCGTCGCATGGCGCAACTGTCGGGCAAATCAATGAAGAGCATTTGTTTTACTTGATGGCTCGCGGCTTAAGCAGAGAAGAAGCAGAAAGACTGATTGTAGAGGGATTTTTCGAGCCAGTGATACAAAAAATTCCTTTGGAAGAGCTGAGGGAAAGGATAAGGGAGATGGTGAAAGGATAAGATGACGATAGACCAACAATTAGTAGAACCACAAATTTGTAAAACAAATCCAGAACTGGCAGAATTACAACGCAGAGCTATAAGAATTGCTAAGTATTACCATAAAGGATTTGGTGGACTAAACGGGCTTGATGGAATTTTGAGTTTATCTGAAGCTTATTTACTTTTATCCGATAAAAAAGAAAGAAGAAAAGAAGGAGCCTATGAAATACTTCATGATATTGAACAAATCTATTCATCTATACCTTTTGCTGAGCTTGAAGGACAACCAGAATTTGAACCATTGTTTAAAGTCAGACCATTGATTGTAGTTTTACGAGGCACAATGGATAGATTCTTTGATGATCCAAAAAGAGAACATTTTGAAAATTTAAAAATGTTATTAAAACAAATTGCTGAGGAAGGGCGACCTTATTTCAAAACTCTTTTAGACCTTACCACCAAGATTAGAACTTTCCCAGAAGCAAGTGATTTTAGAGTTAATATTCCAGATAAATATAGTGGTTATGTTTATAGGTGGTAATAAAAAACTAATTTAAAATGCCTAAAAAATTAACATGGGATGTAGAAAGCATAAGAAAAGACTTTCCCATTCTGCAGAGGAAAGTTCATAATAAGCCATTGGTTTACTTAGACAGTGCCTCAACATCACAAAAGCCAAAGCAAGTTATAGAAGCGATTGATTATTATTACAGAAATTACAATGCAAACATCCATAGAAGCATACATACTTTGGGAGAAGAAGCAACTGAAAAATACGAAGAAGCTCATGATAAAGTTGCAGAATTCATAAATGCCGATTCATACCAAAACATAGTTTTTACAAAGAACACGACAGAAGCAATAAACCTTCTCGCCTACTCATTGACTGCAAAGCTGAAAAAAGGTGATGAAATTGTGATTTCAGAGATGGAGCACCACAGCAATTTTGTGCCTTGGCAGCAACTGGCAAAACAAAGAGATTTGAAATTAAAATTCATAAAAATAAGCAAGGAGGGATTGCTTGATGCAGGCAGCATAAACAAAAATATAACTAAAAAAACGAAAATCGTGTCTATAACCCATGTGTCGAATGTTTTGGGCACGATAAACCCTGTTAAAGATATAGCAAAAATAGCGCATGAAAACGGCGCTTTGATGGTTGCAGATGGCGCCCAGTCTGTTCCTCACATGCCTGTTGATGTAAAGCACTTGGATGTTGACTTTTATGCATTCTCAGGGCATAAGATGCTGGGCCCAACTGGAATCGGCGTATTATACGGCAAAAGAAAATTATTGGAGGAAATGCAGCCATTCCTTTACGGAGGGGAAATGATTCGGGAAGTAAAATTTGATGATACAAAATTCAATGACTTGCCTTGGAAGTTCGAGGCAGGCACAATGAACATAGTTGAAGGAATTGGACTAGGAGCTGCCATTGACTACTTAAACAATATAGGAATGGAGCAGATACAGAAAAGAGACACGGAACTGGTTGATTATGCAATGAAAAAACTGAAAGAAATTAAGGACATAACTATTTACGGCCCTGAAGAAAGGGGAGCTGTTGTTTCATTCAATATTAAGGGAGTGCATGCCCATGACGTTTCACAGATTTTGGACAGCGAGGGAGTTGCGATAAGGGCAGGGCATCACTGCTGCATGCCTTTGATGTCAGTTTTAGGAGTTCCTGCAACAGCACGAGCTTCATTTTATTTATATAATACGGAAGGGGAAATTGACGTTTTGATTAATGGAATCCATAAAGTGAAGAAGGTGTTTGGAGTTTGAATCAGGTTATTAAAAACAATCAAAAATTTCAATCCGTTGCTTCGCAACAAATCTTACACTCGGCGAAATTTTTAGGTAAATGAGCGAGCGAGACCTCGTTGAGCGAGCTCTCGCATTTGACACAATAAAATTTCGCCTCGGATTATTCAATAAATAAAAAATTAAATAAATAGGCGAGACAAAATTCAATGGCAGAAGAATTTTGTCGAGCACAATATATTGTGAGCGCAACAGCGCGAACGGATTGAAAAATAAAATCAAAATAAAATAATCATCAAAAATGGAAGCAATTGAACAAATGTACCAGGAGCAGATACTTGACCACTACAAAAACCCAAGGAATTTTGGGAAAATTATGAATGCAACTGTGCATCATCATGAATATAATCCGCTTTGCGGCGACGAATTGGAAGTTTATTTTGCGATTGACAAAAATAAAACAATAGCAGATGTCAAGATATATGGAAAGGGCTGCGCAATCTCGCAGGCAAGCGCATCAATGCTGACTGAAAAAGTCAAGGGCAAGAATATAGAGGAAATAAAAAAGCTGGCAAAAGAAGATATTTTAGAGATGCTAGGCATTTCAATAAGCGCTGTAAGATTGAAATGCGCATTGCTTTCATTGGATACATTTAAAAATGCAATAATAATATTTGAGAAATATATTAAAGATGATAGGTAAATGAATAAAATAAAAACGGGTCCAGAATCTGGTTAATGAACCCAAAAGGTTGCTTCCAACAGCCAAGAAATAATTAAACTCTTAAGTATATAAATCTTTTGGTCTTAAGAAAAGAGGTGTAGAGCCATGGTGGCAGAATCTGGTTATTGCGCTCGTCTCAAAAACGAGTGGCTTCCAACAGCCTTACGGGTTCAAACCTACCGATGAAGTAGTGTCAATCCCGTCCGTGGCGCACAAAAAAGTGAAAATTGAAAATGACAGACGAACTAATAATCAAAGACCTGCATGTAAGCATTGAAGGTAAAAAGATTTTGAATGGCGTAGATTTAGTTGTAAGAAAAGGAGAGGTATGCGCTTTGATGGGACCAAATGGCAGCGGAAAATCAACTTTGGCTTACACTTTGATGGGCCACCCAAAATACACTGTTGACAAAGGAGAAGCCTGGTACAAAGGCAAAAATATCCTGGAATTGAAGCCGGATGAAAGAGCAAAACTTGGCTTGTTTTTATCCTTCCAGTATCCCCAGGAAATACCCGGTGTTTCAGTTTCAAATTTCTTGAGAACAGCTTACAACTCACTAAAACAACAGCAAATCAGCGTTCCGGATTTTGTCAAACTGCTGAAAGAAAAGATGAAATTATTAAAAGTAGATGACTCTTTTGCAAGAAGATACCTGAATGAAGGATTTTCAGGCGGAGAGAAAAAACGGACTGAAATATTGCAGTTGGCAGTTTTGCAGCCGGAAATTGCAGTACTTGATGAGACAGATTCGGGATTGGATATTGATTCCTTAAAGACAGTTGCGCAGGGAGTAAATACTATGCTGAATCCAAATATAGGTGTTTTGATAATAACCCACTACCAAAGAATTTTAAACTACATTACACCTGACAGAGTGCACATAATGATAAAAGGCAGAATAATAAAGAGCGGCGGAAAAGAACTGGCGCATGAATTAGAGGCAAAGGGATATGATGAGTACAAGGAATATGAGGAAGTCGAGGCTTAAAACAAAAAATATATGAATTTAATAATAAAATAAGGAGGCGGTAAAATGCAACAGGAAACAAAAGAAATGGTAATAACTTTGACAGAAAAAGCTGCAAACAAAGTAAAATTATTGCTTGAGAAGGAAAACAAGCATGGTTATGGCTTAAGAGTAGGCATAGTAATGGGCGGCTGCTCCGGCTATACATATGATATCGGATTAGAAAAATCCCCAAAAGAAAATGATATAGTGTTAGATGAAAAGGGAATTAAAATTTTTATGAACCCTGAAAGCGTTGCTTTCATGAAGGGCTCAACAGTTGATTATATTGATGCTTTGCAAAATGCGGGCTTTAAGATAAGCAATCCCAATGTCAAGACGACTTGCGGCTGCGGGCATAGTGTTGGATAGATTATCTTATTTTTTTGAATACTTCCTCAATTTCTTCATTTGAATAGCCGGATTTGACAAGCGCTTTTCTTATCTGCTCTTTTGTGTAGCCTTTTCTTAAGGTGGAATTAACATATCCAAATAACTGCTCATTTTTAGGATTTAGTTTATTTTTAAGAATAATCAAAGCAGCGGCAGCAAAAACAATAAATGCTCCAAAAATAAAATACCCTGTCGGGAATTTTTTATTACCTCCTGTTTGGCAAATCATCTCAACTTCTTCATTTTTTATGCAAGAGCCGGAACTGCAAACATATTTTGTGTAATATCTTCCGCTGCCGCACTGCATTATTGTTGAGCAGTCAAAATCAGCTGAGCATGCTTTTCCAGAAGGGTCGCAGTCGCTCAAGCAGTTAAAGCTGTTTTCATTCCGCCCACATATATTGTCTGGATTGCATAAAACAGAAATAGTGTCTGCTTTAGCCATAAAAACTTCATTTTGCGAAACGGCTCTTGTTGGAAAAAGGTTGTAAGTTCCGGTTGAATTTAACTGGATTTTATATTGGTAGGTTAACTCTTGCCCAGGGTTTAA
Source organism: uncultured Methanosarcinales archaeon (assembly GCA_964364025.1). Taxonomy (GTDB): domain Archaea; phylum Nanobdellota; class Nanobdellia; order Woesearchaeales; family GW2011-AR4. The sequence continues at coordinate 2,138 of CAYIKX010000057.1, read as the reverse complement.
CGAGCCTTTCCAGTAAAATCTTTTTTCCTTGACTTCTCCAAATCCTATGTAAACCTCTTCAAGATTGGCAGCTTCTATTGGCAAAGCGCCCGGACTTATCCTTTCAAACAACTCAAAATTTTGTTCGAATTGGCTGTCATTATTTTTTACTTTTATTGATATATCAACAATCTGCCCATTAACTGCTTCTTTTGGATAAATTCTTGAAACTTCTATTGATGCAAAAGAATAGCTAGCGCTAATAAGAAATACAAAAATGAAAATCAAGCTCTTTTTTTCCATCTTTTAGTCAGCAAGCCCCAATTTCTGAAACCCTGTTGCTTCCGTCGCACCTGTATCTCTTATTGTTGATGCATTCTGTGTCCTGCGAATTATAGCATCTCCCATTATATTCGCAGCCCTGCCAGTTTTCAACTACCTGCACCTGATTTTCACCCATGCAGGTGTATTTATTCCCGTTCATGCAAAGTGAAGCTCCGTTTTGATAGCAAGTTCCCTGATATGTGCAGCCATTGCAGCAAATTCCTGTATTGACACGCTCATTGTTATTTCCTGTGCACTGCCAATTCTCCCCACTGACGCATTTGGTTTGGCCTTGGGCATAGCAAGTCCCTTCAAATTCACATCCTTTGCAGCACGTTCCTGCAGTTTCAATCTGCTTGTCCTGGCCGCACCTGTATATTGTTCCATCAACGCATTTAGTTTCTCCAACCGGATAGCATTTGCCTCCATATGAGCAGCCGCTGCAGCACGTTCCAATGCTCTCTGATGTCCAATCTTCCTTGCACCTTAATAACTGATTGTTTATGCAGCCGCTTTGCCCTGGCCTGTAGCAATCTCCCCCATAACTGCATCCGGAGCAGCAAGTTCCAAGGTTTTTTACTTCTTTATTTTCGCACTTTAGCAATTGGTCACTTACACATTTCTGAGCGCCTTCGCTGTAACATTGCCCTTGGTATGTGCAGCCATTGCAGCAATTTCCTGTTTTCTGGATTATATTTGGAGCAGTGCATTGGTATCTTGTCCCGTCAATACATCGAGAGTCTCCAACAGGATAACAAACCCCATCATCCCAGCATCCGTTAGGGCAGCAGGAGCCCAGATTTTGTATATTATTTTCAGAAGCGCACTTGTATTTGTTTCCATTAACACAGGCTTCTGTCCCGATTGCATGGCATTGCCCGTTGTACGAGCACCCATTCTGGCAGCAAGGCCCCAATGTTTCAATTTGTGACGGGCCAGCGCATTTGTAATTTGTCCCATCAACGCATTTTTCAGCGCCAATGCTGTAGCAAGTGCCATCGTAAGTGCACCCATTCTCGCAACAGCTTCCTAAATTATCAATTTTCCCTGAGGAAGCGCATTTTAAATATTGGTTATTAACACATCCTTCATCTCCTACATTATAACATCTTCCCTCATATTCGCAGTCATTGCAGCTGCACGAGCCGATATCAATTACGCTATAACTCAACTTGTCTATAGGGGAAAGATCACATTTCAATTTTCTTCCGTTGACGCAGGCTTCTGTTCCAGGGGCATAGCAGATTCCATTGTAAAGGCAGCCGATGCATGGAGGTAATTGGGCTCCTGAACATCCAAAAACTTCTGTCTTTTGCGGGCATTGCCTTATTCCATTGTCATTATGGCAGTTGACCCAAGCCTTATCACACCAGCTACTAGATTCTTGTTCTATCTCAAAATTATTTATTTTTGTGTATTTGGAATCGCCGGGGAATTTTACAAAATTGAAATAATGATAATAGCTTGAGACAGTCATGACCTCGTCTGTAGAATAGCCTGCTTTTCTCAAAAGGGCAGTTATAATCCCGGAATCGACTGTGCAACCCCTTACCTTAAATTGGCTTATTGATAATGAAGTTGGCGGAAACAGCGTGCTTATGCAGCTGTTTTGAAGAATATCCTGGTTACTATAAGCAGGTTCGTTTGAGCACGGCATGCTTTTTAATTGAGAATCAAATGGCCCCTGCAATCCATTTCCCAGCCCGCCCGGGGAATCACACCGGCCATAATAAGTGTTTTGCGTATTAGTGAGGGCATCGCACCAGAATCTCCACTCATTATTGCTGCCGGCTGCGCAGCAGGCAGGGCCGGAATTGCTATAGGGATTATATTTT
>CAYIKX010000056.1:3158-7135 GCA_964364025.1 uncultured Methanosarcinales archaeon | reverse complement strand
CGAGCACTCATTCTATGTTGCTTACTTCACAGCTATTCTACTTCATCTTTTGAATTGGCAAAAGGGTATCAGGACTTGTTGCTTCAAAACGGTATAAGTAGTAGGATAGACGTAGAACGAAGGAAGGATGTAGAATACTATAAAGTTTCTGTTACGTGTACAGAAAGTTTTAAGTTTTTCATTGAAAAAATTAGCGAGAAAGATGATAAAAGATTAGGAAGACTAGTTAAATTTTATAAAACTAGTAAAAACAAGAGAAATGAAAGAGACGTTCTGCCAAGAGGAATTTTAATAGAGGTCAATTCTCTTCTCAAATATTTTAGACTAAGCGATGGATACCTTTGCGCCAATATCAAGAAGGGATTTAATGCACATAAAGAGGTAATCCTTGCTTACTTAAAGAAAATTGAGGGAAAGCTGCAAAGAGTTGTTGACGTAATTAAATCTGGTGATATCAAGCAAATAAGGAAATTTTTGAATATTGAGGTGAGTTTGTTTGCAAAAAGTCTTAATGTATCTGTTGGCACAATATATAACATCGAAAAAGAAAAGAATTCTAATAAGTATGCCTACTTACTCAAAGTTATTAAAAGTATAGGGGAAGAAAAGGTAAAGAATGCTAAATCAAAAATAAATAACATATTAAAATTGGTTAATTCTGAAATTAAATTTTTATACATCAAAAAAGTGGAGAAAGCAAAAAATGAATGTGTAGAATGGGTTTATGATGTGACTGTAGAACCAACAAGAACTTTTATTAGCGAAGGTTTAGTGTTGCATAACACAGTCAGCATTTCAAAAGCGAATATTCAGGCTACCTTGATAGCAAGAACTACGGTTTTAGCTGCAGCAAACCCAAAATTTGGAAGGTTTGACCCGTATGGAATAATTGCTGACCAGATAGATTTGCCTCCAACCCTAATAAACAGGTTTGATTTGATATTTCCAATAAAGGATCTGCCAGAAGAGAACAGAGACGAAAAAATGGCTAAGCATATGTTGATGCTCCACCAGCATCCTGAGGCAAACGAGCCGGAAATACCCACTGCTCTTTTAAGAAAATACATTGCTTACGCAAGGCAAAAAATCGTTCCAAGATTAACAGATGGTGCTTTAGAAGAAATAAAGGATTTTTATTTGAATATGAGGAAAAGCGGCTCTGGCGAAGGCGGAATAAAATCAATCCCTATTTCTGCAAGACAGCTTGAAGCATTAGTAAGATTAAGCGAGGCTTCTGCCAAGGCCAGGCTTGATGACAGAGTTACAAGAAAAGATGCAAAAAAAGCTATTGAGTTGCTGGATTATTGCCTGATGCAAGTGGGATTTGACAGGGAAACTGGAAAGATAGACATAGACAGGATAGCAACTGGCATAGCTGCAACTTCCAGAAGCCATATATTAATTTTAAAGGATATAATTAGCGAACTAGAAACGAAGCTTGGAAAGGCAATTCCAATAGATGAGGTTGTTGCCGAAGCGAAAAATCGTGGATTGGATGAAGACAAGGTTGAAGAAGCTTTGGAAAGATTGAAGCGCTCAGGCGATGTTTACGAACCTAAACGCGGCTTCATTGGAAAATTATAAATTTTAATTACACATCTCAATCAATTTAGTCACCACTTAAAATTTTCTCAAAATGCCAGAGCTAGAACAAAAAACATTTCAAAAAAGGCAGATTGCATACAAAGTCAGGGTTTCTGATATTTTGAATGGCATTTTTATAAAAGATGGAATATCTGCTGGCTATGTCAGATTAAATGATGCAATTGTTTCAAGGGTTAATCTTATTGCGACTGTTGTTTATAAGTCTGAGCAGCAATCTGCCTATGCCAGTGCCATAGTTGATGACGGAACTGGGAAAATTTTATTGAGAAGCTTTGAAAATGCTAATTTTTTTTCAAAAGTTGATGTCGGCGATGCCGTTTTAGTCATAGGAAAAATTAGGGAATTCAATGACGAAAGGTATGTTCTGCCTGAAATATTTAAAAAAATTAACAATCCGGCATGGATGAATTTGAGGGCAATGGAATTGAAGAATCTTAAAATCATTGAAAAGGATATAATAAAAAATGAAAACAAACCTGTAATCGAACAAGTTGTTTCAAATATTGCTGAAGATATTTATTTGTTAATCAAAACGCTCGACAATGGTGATGGAGTGCCTATTGATGCGGTTATTAATAATTCAAACAGCAAAAACCCAGAAGAGCTTATAAATAAATTATTGGAAATTGGGGATGTTTTTGAAATAAAGCCTGGAAGGCTAAAAGTATTGGAGTGAATATTTAGAATAAAATAGGGGTTACGTAAACCTCCAAAAATGCTGCAGCAATAAGGAATCCTACTGCTATCAAAACCAGTTCTGAAAAATCCGCCATTATCGTTGAAAATTTTTTTGAGTTGAAATGTTTTCTTATTATGGCAACTGAGAGTATCCCTCCTGCCAATCCGCCGTAGAAATAAGCTGCAATTTCCGGAATGCCATGAACAGAATATTTTAATAACCCTATAGAAACAACATGAAAGTAATTTCCAGCTTCCATCAAGCCCAAAGAGCTGGTATAGCTGCTTATATTTGCCCTTATAAAATTTCCAATTGCTGCGCCAATAACAGTGGCATTCCAGGACAAAATAAATATAGCCCCTGCGCCATAAACAAAAGCAAACAAAATAGAGAATGCTAGGACTTTAAAATTATTAAAGAATATTCTCCAGAATACGTTTAAGTTATATATAACATTGCCGGAAACCTGGTTGTTTATTGCCTGTATTGTTCCTATTTGCTTGTCAAAAACAGTATTTATTGTTGATGTCGGGAGCAGGGCATACCAGACAGCACATGCAACAGTCATTCCTATAAACATATACATAAAAAAAGAAATTGCTTTATTGTGCTCTTTCAAAATTACAGTTTCATTTTCCATCACCATATCCTTGCTTTCCTCCAGCTTTATTGTGTTGTAGAATATGGGCAGAGCAGCCATTGTAATCATAAATACCATTATAAGGCTTGCCTGCTCTTTGAAAATCCATAAAGCAAGGAATAGTCCAATAGAAGTATACAAAAATCCGAGAAAAAACATTTGCCACGGCCTTTTTTCCGCTTTTAACGGGTATAACAATGCTTCAACTACCATAACTCTAAACTTATATGTTTTATTTATATATTTTTTGAATTGTAAATGTAGATTGATTAAATTTATAAATCAGGCGGGATTATTTATATCGATGGACTACAAGAAAATGCTTGAAGATGTAAGGAAGGGCTTGCCAGAAGCTGTTTTTATTAAAGAGAGGTTTGAAATACCAAAAGCCTTGGGGCATATACAGGGCAACAGAACCATAATATCAAATTTCCTCCAGATTGCTTCAAACTTAAGAAGGGATGTGGATCATTTGCTGAAGTATGTTTTGAAAGAATTGGCAACGCCTGGCGAAATAAAGAAATCCGGAGCTTTGATTCTTGGGACAAAAGTGCCTGCATCAAGAATAAATGATAAAATAAGGCAGTATGCAAATGAATTTGTTTTATGCTTTGAATGCGGCAAGCCAGACACGAAAATTGAAAGAGAGGGCGAGCTTACTTACATGAAATGCACTGCCTGCGGCGCAAAGAATTTCGTCAAGGCGAAGATTTAGAATGGAAAAAAAGAACATTATTTTAGCGTTGTTAAATTCAATAATAATTTTTAGTATTCTGATGTTACTTGTTATTTATACACCATTAAAGTTATATCAAATTTCATCCTTCTTTATATTGCCCATAGTTTCATTCTTCCTAGAGTATATAGCAAATAAGCGTTGGCCTTTTGAGTTAAATTTAAAGTTTTACTTGTGGAGTATTGTTTTTTATGTCATTATTTTCATAGTATGGGTGTTGATAAAGAATCCTTGTTGGTATAATGTCTGTCCTACTTAAGAATTTTGTTTTTTAAGTAAGAATTCGCAAGCAATTTTGAATTTCTCATCATGAGTGT
>CAYIKX010000056.1:0-3148 GCA_964364025.1 uncultured Methanosarcinales archaeon | reverse complement strand
AAGTTATTCATTCGTGATACTTACCTATATTATTTTCTGTCTTTTGTGGATAGGCATATTATTTTTAGTAAAAACTTACTGGAAACCGTTTGATAAGAAAAAAATACTCAAGAATTCCAAACTCTAACCAAACCACCTGTTCAATCCTTCCTGCCTGTCCTTGTCTTTTCCAAAAACCCCTTCAACTCGATTTTTTGTCAGCTCTAAAACTTGTTTAAGGTATGGTGGAAGGTCGTATTTATTTGATAATGAAATAGCTGGCTCGAGATACTTAATTATTGCACCTTCTGTCACTGTAAAAATCAATCTGCTGCCGCAAGCCAGGCATTTTCCAATTAAAGGTGGTCTCCTATACTTTTCCGGGCATTTGCTGCATCTGAATTGCTGCGTAGAAAACTTTCTCAGATTTCCCTTGATGTCCCTCAGCAAGTGTTTCTCTATAACCAACCTTGCCACATCGGATGCATCCACTGCCCTTATTTTATCTGCCAGTTCCATCTGCCCTTTTAATTTGTCTTCCATTGAGGGTATTGTCTTGTAAGACGAGCATTTGACGCCTGCATTTATGTTGCTAACAGGATGTGTATAATAAATCCTGTCATTTTGATTCTTGGAATTCAGGATATTTGCAAATCTGTCTATCTTTACATTTGAGGGAGATTGGTATTGTTGTGCTGCTTCATAAAATTCCAGTGGGTATCTTTTCATTATATCCAAATCGAAAGCCATGTCGTCTACCTCATTTGGGTTTAATATTGATGTTAAAACTAACGGCGCATCTTGGGTTGAGCCTCTTGAATTGGGCAGAAATTGCCTTGAAAAATTAAGCAAAGCGTCCATAAGTAAAGTAACTGAGGCTTCGTCACCGTCGCAATTATGAACTAAGATATCGTTAGCAAAAAAGTTATGCTCCGAAGAAACATTAAAACAATAGCTTATATCTTCTCCGATTTCTTCAATTTTCATAATTCTTGGATAAGTGTAATTTTCATCAAATTCGATGTAAGAACCGTATGGATTTTTTTGGCAAAGTTGATTTAATATTATGTTTTTCCTGTCTGATAGAAAACCTATTTGTTTGAATTTTTTGATAAAATTTGATAAAATAATAATTTTAGTTATCTTAAATTTCGGAATTTGTTTTTGTTTTTTCAAATAAAATTCCTTAACTCTTGGCCCTGGCTCTTTTTCGTACTCGTAAAATTTAGTAAATATACCAAAACGTGATAAAACAAAGCTTAAATCATGTTTTAATCCTTCGCTGACTGTGTCACATGTAACTCTGATATCCGTAGAGCTGACGCTCCCATCACCTTCGAAATATCCTCTTAATAAAGCTGCCAGCTTTTCTTTTTTTAAATTTAAAAATAAACTTGGTATTCTTTTGCTTTTTGCGTTTTCTCCAGTATTTAAATAATCCCTAAATAACTCGTATATAACCCTTGACGAGAACACTACTTGGTCCGGATTTTCGTAAGACGGCTGTAAATTAAAATATGAATTGAAAATCCTTTTTACAAGATTCTTAATATCATCTTTTCCAGAAATCGAGATTTGATAGAATCCTTTTTTGGAGGTGTTCTTTCTTAGGTAACCTTCAGCAATGTACAACCCAATGACTTCTAATAATTCTTCACTCAGTGGGATTTTTATTGGCAGCAAAATCTTATCTCTTTTAATGGATATTGTAGTTTCAGTAGGCAAGTCATATAATGTTTTGTTATGTTTTATTAAAAATTCTTTAACAAACTTTATTGGAAAACTGTCCCTAAAACAATAGTTTTTGTGTTTGCTTATATTTTCAAATTTGCAGAGAAAATCTCTCACATTTCTAAGCATGATGTCCTCTCTATCACAAAAAATTTCTGGTAGAAATATTTCGTCAATATCTCTTTCTTCAATATTTCTATTATAACAAACCATCAACTGGTCTTCTTCTTTAAGTTCGTAAGCCCTCTTTTCCTTTTTGCCTTTTAGGTATAATTTATGATTCTCTGTTAGTTGTATTCGTCTGCCATCTTCCAAATACAATTTTAAAATTTTACTAGCTTGATGTTTCGTTGCTTCTATTACTTGACACTGGCCTGGATTGCTCCATGTGTAGGTGTTTTGTGTTTTTTTTCTTAAAGTCCCGTAAGTATCAATTTTCTCGGTAGGATTTAAACTTTCTATAAGTTTTCCAATCTTTTCTATCTTCCAGCTTCCATTATGGTTAATAGATACATAATCATTATAACTTAAACAATCGCGCCTAGTAGCTGCATGAAATAATGGATGGGCATAAAATGCCTGGGTTTTAGAAAATCCTATTATTCTACCTACAATTCCAGCTGATGTATGCGGCGCTAATGCTACTACTAAATGACCTATCAAATCCTCTTCAGATCTAAGGTTGTAAAATTTTTTCAAATTATATAATGAAACCAAAAGCTCGTCAACAAATAAGCTGACTTTGTATAAGATTTTGTCAGCCCCTGGTTCTGGAGCATCTTCAGATTTTGGAAGTATTATATCCTGCGGCTTTAATTCTAGAACTTGCTCGGAGTCTTTTAAATCCAGCCCATATAAGTCTTTAGAGTAACCCAGACCTTTTAATTTTTCTATGGAAATTCCAATTTCTTTTGGTGTGAAATGTGTTATGGGCAGTTGTGTCATATCATACCTTGTGGTGCCGTCCTTATTTACAGGTATGTCGTATTTTGCCCTTAAGATGCCCTTTGCAAAATGTTCAGGAACGTGGTTTTTGTTTGAGGTTCCCCTTACGCCTTTTATTAAATCTGGATATTGCTTCATATTAATATTTCTTAATATATTTTTAAAATAGTGATTTATATCAATCATCTGAACTTTGTATTGTGTTGCTTCACCATGCTTGCACTTTGTCCCTTGGACTAAGCCGCATAAATTGCAGTGGCTGACTTGTTTTGTTTTTAAGCTGCATTGCTCACATATTCCAAAAATAGTTTCTTTATTGCATTTCTCGCAGAAATATGTTGGAAATTCTGCTGCCACAAACCCCGCCTCCATTGCGCTTTGAAACGACCTTAATTAGACCCCTTCCCTTCCTCCAGCAAATAATGTATGAGGCTCCCCTATCATCTTTCTTACTTTTGCCAATTTAGCTTTGCAAACAATTAACTCCTTGTTT
>CAYIKX010000055.1:0-7199 GCA_964364025.1 uncultured Methanosarcinales archaeon | reverse complement strand
AAAAAGGACATTATTTGACTTGAACAAAGCCCAAACAAAGGCGCATCTTTTGGAAGGATTAATCATAGCTTTAAAAAACATAAGCAACATCATCAAACTTATTAAGGAAAGCAAATCTATAGAGACTGCAAACCAGGCGCTCATATCCAACTACAACCTTACAAAGGAGCAGTCAACAGCGATTCTTGAGATGAGGCTGCAAAGGCTTACATCCTTAGAGCAGGAAAAGATAACGCAAGAGCACAGTGATTTGCTGAAGCTTATTGAAGAGCTCACATCTATTCTTTCAAACCCACAAAAAATACTGGATATAATAAAAAAGGAATTGAATGAGCTTAAATCAAAATACAGTGATGCAAGAAGGACGCAAATTATTGATGCTGAGAGTGCAGAGCTTGAAACAGAGGACTTGATAAAAGACGAGGAGATGGCAATAACAATAACAAACTCCGGCTATATTAAAAGATTGCCATTACAAACTTACAAGCTCCAGCACAGGGGTGGAAAAGGCGTCATAGCCACAACAACAAAAGACGAAGACATTGTAAAAGACATCTTTGTTGCAAGCACTCATTCTTACATACTGTTCTTTACCAACAAAGGAAAAGTCCACTGGCTTAAAGTCTATAATGTTCCAGAAGCCAGCAGGCAGGCAAGAGGCAAGGCTATTGTGAATCTTCTTGAAACTCAAGACGAAACTGTAACTGCCTTTGTGCCTGTACGGAAATTTGACAATGAGCATTATCTTATTATGGCTACGAAGAAAGGAACTGTCAAGAAGACAGAGCTTATGGCTTACAGCAATCCTCGAAAGCATGGAATTGTCGCAATTACATTGGACGATAAAGATGAATTAATCAATGTCGAGCTGACAGATGGGAACCAGCAGATAATCCTTGCCACTAAAAATGGTATTGCAGTTAGATTTGACGAGAAAAACGTAAGACCGACTGGAAGATCTGCGCAAGGCGTGAGAGGGATAAGCCTTAAGGGTAATGACGAGGTCGTAGGGATGGTCGTTGCTTCAGATGAAAAAACATTGCTTAGCGTCACAGAAAACGGATATGGAAAAAGAACACCAATTGCAGAGTACAGGCTTATCAACAGAGGCGGTTCTGGTGTAATAAATATCCAATGCAGCGAGCGAAATGGAAAAGTTGTTTCAATTTGTTCTGTTACAGACAATGATGATATTATATTCATAAGCAAGAATGGCATAATAATAAGAGTGCCTGCAACTGATATTTCTGTAATTGGAAGAAATACGCAAGGAGTCAAGATAATGAAATTGGAAGAAAATGACAAGGTTGTTGCTGCTGTGAAGGTGCCCAGGGAGAATAATGATGATTGATTCAAAAACCCAAACCTTTTTATAAACTTAAATTTGATTTCTAAGTAATACCAAATCGAAATGTCTGTCTAAAAATATTATAAGTGATTTAAAACAATGAAAAATGTTAGGTTAATGCTTGATGAAGTCCTGAAAGATATACAGCCCGACAAGAATTACGAAAAAGAAATATTTGAAAAGCTAGGCAACATAATAAGTAAAATTAATCAGAATCAAAAATATATAAAAGCGATTCTTGGCGGCTCAGGAGCAAAAGGCACATGGCTTAAGACATTTGATGCCGACATCTTTGTTCTTTTTGAATATAAGAAATTCAAGGGCAAGAGCGATAAATTATCAAATATTCTGGAGCATATATTAAAAAAGAAGTTCAGGAAAATAATAAGATTGCACGGCTCAAGGGATTATTTTCAGCTAAAGCAGGGAAATTTTACATTCGAGATTGTGCCTATCCTTAAAATTAACAAAGCAGAGCAGGCAAAGAATATAACTGATGTCAGCCCGCTGCATTCAAACTGGGTAAGAAAACATAAAAAACTTATCAATGAGATGAAGCTTACAAAGCAATTCTGCCAGGCTCAAAATGTTTATGGCGCGGAAAGCTACATAAAGGGATTTTCCGGCTATATATGTGAAATCTTGGCTGTCTATTACGGCTCTTTTTTAAATTTGGCAAAAAATGCTGCAAAGTGGAACAGCAAAGCTGTGATTGACGCTGGGAAATATTATAAAGGCAAGGATGTATTTAAAATGGTCAACACCTCCAAACTTTTATCTCCGTTAATAGTCATAGACCCTGTCCAGAAAGACAGGAATGCTGCAGCAGCATTAAGCCAGGAAAAATTTGACGAATTCAAAAAAGCATCAAAAGAATTTCTGAAAAATCCATCAAAAGAATTCTTTATTAAAAAAGATTTAAAATTGATAATATTAAAATTAAAGGACAATTCCAATAAACTGATTGAAATTCATGCTGCGCCATTGACAGGCAAAATAGATGTCGTAGGTAGCAAATTATTGAAAATTTATAAGTTTTTTATGGAGAAACTGCAAAAACACAACTTCAAAATAATTAAATCAGACTGGGAGTGGAACAAGAAAGATAATGCAGTTTTTTATTTCCTGCTCGGCAAAAAACCATTGCCAAAAACTGCTGAAATTGAAGGTCCCCCGATAGCCATAGAGCATCACGCGCAACATTTCAAAAAAATGCATAAGAAAACATATGTTAAAAGCAATAAAATATACGCTGCAGAGAAAAGAAAATACATCAAGCCAGAAGACTTGTTGAAATATGCGCTAAAAGACGAATTTGTGAAAGAAAGGTCAAACTCAGTTAGAATAAAAATAATAAACTAAAATGCAGGCTGTAATACTCGCGGCAGGAAAATCCACAAGAACTTATCCTTTGACACTCACAAAGCCAAAGCCATTGCTTAAAGTTGCCAACAGGACATTGCTTGAGCATAATCTAGATAATCTAATTGGAGTCATTGATGAATTGATTATTGTTGTCGGCTATAAAAAAAATTTAATCAAGAAATTTCTGGGCAGCAAGTACAAAAGCATCAAAATAAAATATGCCGAGCAAAAACAGCAGTTGGGAACAGCACACGCGCTTTCTGTTGCAGAGCCATACATAAGAGGCAGGTTTGTCCTGATGGCTGGAGACAATATTTATTCTAAATACGATATCAAAAACTGCATCAAAAATAAATATTCCATTCTGACTGCCAGAATGAAAGATACACAAAATTTCGGGGTTGTCATGGAGAAAAACGGGGTTTTAGCAGATTTTATTGAAAAGCCAAAAAAATTTATTTCCGATATTGTAAATACATCGCTCTATTGCCTGGATAAAAAAATATTTGACAGCATCAGAAAAATAAAAAAATCGGAAAGAAGTGAGTTTGAGCTGCCAGACGCTATAAAATTGCTGTCAAAAGAAGACAAAATTTATTGTGTGCACTCAAAGCAATGGCTGCCAATAGGCTATCCATGGGATTTGCTGAAAACCGACAGAATTCTAAGAAAAAATAGGAATCTTATTGGAAAGAATTCAAAAATTACCGAAAAACTAAAAAATTCAACTATAGGAAATGATTGTGTAATAAAAGGGAATGTTGAAAATTCAATAATAATGGATCATACAATTGTTGATAGCAGTTCTATTGTCAAAGATTCAGTTATCGGGGATAACGTCTATTTTAAAGGGGAAATCATATCAGAAAATAATGTATTCTCTGCGGTTAATGGCAGAAAAATAAAAGTTGAGAAATTGGGAGCAATAATTGCAGACAATGTTAAGGCAAAAAATGTTACTATAAATGCAGGCTGCAAAATATGGCCCAACCAAAAAATCTTTAATAAAATTATAAAAAGGGATATGATATAATGAAAAAGGCAAGCGATTTTCTGCTTATAATCTTTGCTATTTTGCTTTTTCTTGTCTCTTACAGATTTGACCGGCAAATAAACTTATTCTTCAAAGGCATAAGGTTAGAATTCTTCGATTTTATTTTCAGTATCATTACAAATTTTGGAGTTGTTATTTTTGTTATGCTGGTGGTTCCATCAATTATCTTTTATAAGAAAAATAAAAAATCCATATATCTGCTATGGTCTGCTTTTATTATCTCTATTATTTTGGCATTTGTAATTAAATTGATTGTTCTAAGGCAAAGGCCAGCAGAAGCATTCACTTATCCAGTTATTGATATAATAAATTATTCCTTCCCAAGCATGCATTCGATGGCTGTATTTGCATTATTGCCTGTTCTGGTTAAAAAGATGCCCAAGCAAAAAATCTTTTGGGTTGCATTTGCCTTTTTAGTCGCATTCAGCAGAGTTTATTTCGGCTTTCATTTCTTAAGTGATGCTGTGTTTGGAGGATTTTTTGGTTATTTTATTGGCGATCATTTATTGGATTTATATGAAAGGAAAAAATTATAAAAGCTTTGAATGGGACAGGCAGCTTTTCCATCTTTTTTTAGGCATAGCTATTGTTGCACTGCTTAAGCTGGGTTTTATTGATAAAGAAATAATACTGATAGCTATTATCATAGGTTTTATTCTTTCCTATTTAAGCAAAAAAATAAGAATTCCATTAGTTTATGATTTATTGGAAATATTCGAGCGTGAAGAAGAGCTTAAGAAATTCCCTGGCAAGGGCACTATTTTTTATTTTATTGGAGTTTACATTGCATTATTATTGTTTTCAAAAGAGATAGCAATGGCTTCTATCATGATTTTGGCTTTGGGAGATTCAGTTTCGCATTTATACGGGCTTCATTACGGCAAAATAAAGCACCCATTATCTAAAACAAAATTTCTTGAGGGGACGATTGCAGGCTTTATTGCTGGCTTTATAGGCGCTTTGATATTTTTGCCATGGCTTGAATCCTTGCTGGCATCTTTGGCTGCAATGGCTGTTGAGGCAATTGAAATAAAAATAGGCGCAGAGCAGGTTGATGATAATTTGATTGTTCCAGTTGTTGCAGGAGCCATAGTTTGGCTGGTTAGATTATTTTAATCCATAATTTTATAAACAATATAATATTTTCTTTTAAGCCTATACCATTCAAAATGCTAAACGAACAACTTAAGGACATATTTTTGAAGAGCAAAGAGCCTTTTACAGATATACTAGGGCAAGAGCAGGCAAAGCAGGGCATCAAATCTGCATTAATGCAGAACAGGCACATAATAATTGTTGGCCCTCCCGGTATAGGAAAAACAACAATGGCAAAGAATATAGCAAAGCTCTTGCCAGATGTTGAAGTTATTGAAGGCTGCAACTATAATTGCACTAAAGAAAATCCAGTTTGCCCCTCATGCAGGCAGCAGAAAAAGCATAAAACCGTTAAAATCAATGGTGCAAAGCGATTTATAAGAATACAAGGAAGCCCGGACTTAACTGTTGAGGACTTATTGGGAGACATAGACCCTATAAAGGCATTAAAGTTTGGACCTTTAAGTTTAGAAGCATTCACTCCTGGCAAGATTTTCAAAGCCAATAATGGAGTTTTGTTTTTTGACGAGCTAAACAGATGCCCTGAGAAACTGCAGAATTCTATGCTTCAGGCTTTGGAAGAAAGAAAAGCAACAATCGGCTCTTATGATGTTGATTTTGATGTAAATTTTATTTTTATCAGCACAATGAATCCCGAAGATACTTCGACTGAAAAGCTAAGTGATGTTTTGCTTGACAGGTTTGACATAATCTACATGGACTACCCTGAAAACACAGAGGTAGAGAAAAAAATTGTCCTGATGAAAGGCAAAAAGCTTGCAAATGTAAGCGATGAATTGCTGGATTTAATTGCTTATTTCATAAGATTATTAAGACAAGACGAAAAGCTTGAAAAAAAGCCGAGCGTAAGAGCTTCAATCGGCTTGTATGAAAGGGCGCAGTCAAATGCCCTGCTTAAAGGAAGAAAAAATGTGGAGTTTGAAGACATAAAAGATGTGCTTGTTTCTGTTTTGTCTCACAGGATAAGACTAAAGCCAAGTGTGAGGTATCTTGAAAGTATTGAAAATTATATAAAAGAGCAGCTCCAGAAGAATATAGAAGCAACCAAATGGCAAAACCATTTGGAGCAGGAAAGCAGTGATTACCGGTAGCGAGAAGCTTGAAGTAAAAGAACTGGGCAAAGCAGAAGAAATTCAAGGCAAGCTCTCATTCCAGCAGCTTGAAGATAAATTCATGCATTCTGTTCTTGAAAATGACAAAAAAGTGATTGACTCTGGAAAGCTTATCAGCGACGCTATAAACCAGGGAATGTCTTCTTTCAGTCCAGACTTGATGTTTGAGCAGCTAGTTAGGAATTACACATTGGCAAAGCAAATTTACGGTGAATCAATTATAAGGCTAGTTTCTGGATATGAGCCGGATTACATAAAGAAAAATATAGGTATTCCTGAATTCCAGAGGGAGCTAAAAGAAAAAATACAGGAGAAGATACAGCACTTAAAAGATGATGGTTTTGTTGAAAAAGACAACTCATTGTCTGAGAAAGGAGTTGAGTTGGCTTCTTTGGTTTTGTATTTCGAGGAGTTGGATAAAATTGTTCCGAAAGGAATAATTGGGGAAAAGACAAGCAAAAGAACCTTTACCTACGGCGAGAAGGAAAATTCAAGAGCGTACAAAAAAGGCGACAGGTATAGGGACATTGCATTAAAAAAATCCATAAAGCTGGCTATAAGAAGAGGACACAAAAATTTTGACAGCAAAGATCTGCAAGTCTTTGAAAAGCAGAGCAAGGGACAGACATACATCATTTACGGGCTTGACGCTTCCGGCTCAATGAAAGGCAGGAAGATAGAAGCCTGCAAAAAGGCAGGAATAGCTTTGGCTTACAAAGCAATAAATGAAAAAGACAAAGTTGGCTTGATAGTTTTTGGCTCTGACGTAAGAGAATTTATAGAGCCAACATTGGATTTTACAAGACTGCTCAAGGAAATCACAAAAATAAGGGCCTCTAAAGAAACAGATATAGTCTCAACTTTGCAAAAAGCCATTGAATTGTTTCCAAGCGATATTGTAACCAAACACTTGATTCTTATCACAGATGCTTTGCCAACAAAAGGGGATACTCCGGAAAAATCAACCCTTGAAGAGGCTTCAATAGCAAGAAGCAAAGGCATAACAATTTCCTTGATAGGCATAAGCCTTGATGAAAAAGGCAAAAAATTAGCAGAAAAAATAGTGGAATTAGGAGAAGGCAGGCTTTATGCTGTCAGGAATTTGGAGAATGTTGATAAAATTGTGCTGGAGGATTATTATAGTGTTTAATGGGCTTGTTTGCAAGTTCCATTAGTTGCACCTCATTAGCATGTTATGCGTAAA